>JAUISX010000002.1:300000-542374 GCA_030434245.1 Porphyromonadaceae bacterium W3.11 | reverse complement strand
CGACTATGAGCAATGGCAGGAGGATACTGATTTTCACAAAGCTAGCAAGGGCGCTTCTTTAGTCAATAACCGTGGCGTGAATGGTGACCTAATCCTCAAATGGCAGATTGGGGAGAGGGACTATATGACAGCCCAGTTTTATGGCAATAAGAAGAAGGATTGGAGTGAAATGAGTGGAGCAGGAACGCTAAGACAAGCAGTAGAAACTCCTTTTACTCTATCATCTAATAGTGTAGATAATAGCTATATCCTAACGGGAGGTCTATTTTACCAGCACGACTTTAAGGACAAATCTCAGTTGCAGGCGAGATACTGGTACAATAAGAATCGTAATAAACTTGATGGCGACCACATAGAGGCGTATAGTAGAGGGGTAGAGAATAAGTACCTATTTGAATACGACAATCAGCGCTCCTCTATGAATCTTGAGGTCAACTACACTAAGCAGTTGGAAAGTGGAAGTAGTATTGATATCGGAAGTAATACACGGTGGATCAATGATAAGATCGAGCAGGTGAGTGAGCAATTGCCTATCTTTAATCATCGGCGATTTGACGAATACTTCTACGCCTCTTTCTCAAGCAAAATAGGAAAGCTCAATTATATGCTTTCGGCTGGATTGGAGGGTATTTGGCTTGATGCGGGTGGCGAGAAAAACAGCTACTGGAGACCAAGGTTTGCTGTTTCTGGCAACTATGTGATTGATAAGAAGAACACTATTCGTCTCAATTATAATCTGACTAATACCAGCCCAAGTGTAGGACAACTTAATCCCTACAACACTTCTAGTGACCCTCTAGTAGTTACACGAGGTAATCACCTGCTCATGCCTGAGCAGATGCATACAGTAGGGCTCAATTATAGGCTTAGATTGGGGCGATTCTTCCTCACTCCTCTGACCGTTACCTATAATCATTATACTGATAGGATTACCCCATACTCCTATATTGATCAAGGAGTTCGGGTCAACACTTATCAGAATGACGGGAAGTTTGACTTCTTATATTGGGGAGCAAACATTAACTATAACTTTAGGGATGGTTTGAGCTACGCTTATGTAGGAGGTGGACAAAATCGCTACTACTTTGAGGGGCAAGAGGTAAAGACTATGCCCCTAGTCAATGCTGGTGTGTGGTGGTACAAGGGTAAGTGGATGTTTGGTGCTGATATTAGCTGGCAAAAGTATAGCTATACTCCTCAGTCTAGAACTCAGTATTTTAGACCCACCTTTGCACAATTACAGGTTAATTATAATATCACTCCTGACTTTTATATTGCCGTGGCTCTGCAAAACTTTACTGGTGCTCTGACGACTGAAACCTTCTCGGAGACTGGCTCCTTCAAATCTTACAACTGGAATAGGCAGACAGACCTTGGTTTCCGACCTTGGATTCTTCTCCGCTACACTATTCGTAAGCATACCAAGGAAAAAATAGGCATAGGTAATGTGCTGCAAAGCCAAGAACAAGGAATAAAGCTCTAAATTAATTTCGTTTTCATTTACTGCATATTTACTCTTTGATGAGGTGAGCGAGTAAAGGGTCGGATTTGATGCGGGTAATTTCACTGTCAACGAGGAATAGCACTTCTTGTTTGACACGCTTATAGTTGGCTTCTATGGTCTCTTGGAGATTATCGGAGCCATCTTCGTTTTGGAAAGTGGCTATTTCGGGGATTGGCTGGTATTGCTTCATTTCAGCAGAGACCTTTGCGGAGTCTACCACTATCTCAGCGTGGAATATCTTCTGCTCTATACGCTCATCAAAGTTGTCGGAGACAGCACCTACAAACATCCCTTGCGTGAGGTTACTAATTTTGGAGGCAGGGATAAGGCTATCCATCTGTGTGGAGATAGAGGTGGACTTATCGTTGCGGTTGATGGTCATAGACTGGCGTTTCTGGAGTGCTTTACCAAAACGCTCTGAGAGAGTCTTAGCTGTTTCTCCTACTACTTGACCACTGAATACATTGCCCACCGTGTTTTGTATCACCTTGCTTTCCTTATCCCCATAGTCACGGGTGAGCTGGGAGAAGTCCTGAAATCCCAAACACACTGCCACTTTGTTACTTCGGGCTGTGGCGATAAGGTTATCCAGTCCACGAAAGTAGATGGTTGGCAACTCATCTATAATCACTGAACTCTTCAGCTGGTGCTTCTTATTGATGAGCTTTACGATGCGGCTATTGTACAGACCAAGAGCTGCAGAGTAGATGTTTTGACGGTCGGGATTATTACCCACCACTAATACTTTTGGCTCTTTTGGGTTATTGATGTCAAGTGAGAAATCATCACCAGTCATCACCCAGTAGAGTGCTGGAGAAATCATGCGAGAGAGTGGTATCTTGGCACTGGCTATCTGTCCTTGCAACTGGTCTTGAGCTCCACCCTCCCAAGCGTCCATAAAGGGAGAGAGGTAGTTAGCAAGCTCATCGTATGAAGTCAGTATCGGGAATATCTGAGCATAGGGTCGATTGAGGAACTCAATTGCGTGTGGAAAGGTGCAGTACTTTCCATTCTCGTAAATCTTCAGATACCAGATGATAGCAGCGAGTAGGATGATTGGTGACTCCACAAAGAAGTCTCCCTGCTTCTGTATCCAAGTTCGGTTGAGGTTAAGCATAATGGTATAGGCACTCTCATACGCATCCGAGATGTCCGTCATAAAAGCAGGATTGATAGGATTGCAGCGATGCGACTTGCGAGGGTCATCGAAGTTAATCACGAAGAACTGCGGTTTCAGTGGGTAAGCATCAATGTGATTGAGCAGGTGATTGTAAGCAATCTCCGAAAGGTCGGGGAACTTATAGTCGTAGATATACATAGCAAAACCTTTCTCAATCTGTTGCTTGATGTAGTTATTGACAATTGCATACGACTTACCCGACCCGGGAGTCCCCAGCACCATAGAAGCACGAAATGGGTTAACGATGTTGATCCAACCATTGTTCCATTTCTTCTTGTAATAGAAACGAGTGGGCAGATTGACCGAATACTCATTGGTCATTAGCCTAGTCTCCTGCTGAAAGCTCTCATTCTCGATGTTGAAGACATCGTCCATTAGGTTGTTCTTTAGCAATCTGCTCATCCAGACTCCACCCATCAGTAGGCAAATATATCCGACAGAGAGTGTGAAGATATAAAGTGAAGCATTCCCTACACTACTAAAGAGCAGAGCTAATAGCCACCAATTAAGGAAGAAGAATACAAATCCAATGGCTAATACCGTCCAAATCTTAGCCCAAGTAATTTTCTCCTCCTTAACTCCTCGTGTTCCCAAGCATGAAAGTCCAAGGAACAGCACACTAAAGAGCTTCGTCCAGAGTATTGAGTTGAATAGCCCCGTCGTCCTCTGAAAGTTCATCAGAATGGTATCTACCACACTGATGGTGAAGTGCCACTCGCGAAATGCCTCATAGCAAAACCAGTAGCAGTTGATGATGACGAAGAGAATAGAAATCCCCCTCATAAAGTCCATCACTTTGCCTAAGCCTCTCAAATCATCTTCTTGTCCCATATCTTGACATCGTATAGCAGGTACATTACTGCGTTGCTTGCGAGATTTGACTTTGGTCACATACCTTTGTATGCTCCCTTCAGCCTCACTCTTATCGCCTTGCACTGCACCTGCTCTGCAATGTCAAGGCACGCACAAACCATTATCTTCTCTTACCCTTTAAGCGAGGACGATTCTGACGGCGGAGTTTGCGTTGCCAAGCTGCCTCCTTCCAATCATCGTTACCTCTATTTACTGGTAGCTCATCAATTAGTTCTCCTATTACATCACTCTCCTCCCAGCCCCCTAAAGGGGGATTTTCATTGATTAAGTCCTCCATAGGAGGGTTAGGGGCTAAAGGAATGCGGTATAGAGTCTCATTGAGAAAAGGATTGAGAGCTGGATTAGCAAAGTAAGTATTAAAGACATTAGCAGAGTAGCCTTTTCCTAAGCGTGAGCCATTGACTACAATACCCTCCTTGTCGTCTATACAGGTGATGCCATAGAGCCGTCCGCCCTCATTTTTTCGGATAAAAGCTCGCAAACCGACCTGCTTTAATCCTTTCTGAAGCTCCTCTATCGTCTGAGGAGATGAGCGCATCACCTCCAAGAGACGACCACGCACAGTTCCAAGGTGTGTAGCAATTAAAGACTTAGACTGCTCCATTCGCCTCTCTAGAGCATCATACCCCACACCTCTCCCAATCTCTGAAGCATGTATTGGTGTTCCTACTTTATTACCCTTGCTATCTGTTGGAGCATAAACCACGCCATCATACTGTTTGCCTCGATACTCCCGCTTTACCTCTTCAGCACTCAGTTGATATGGGGCAAGTGCTGCATTGAGTTCACCAAGCGATTGAAAAGTGTAATGCTTCAGTACAAACTGCATCACACCCTCTATCTGTTGCTTGATATCCCCTTGATTTATATCCACCGCCATAGGCAATGCAGGTTTCTCCTCTTTTACTGACTTCTTAGAGCTCGATATCAGACTATACTTCTCTTCTAAGGCAGTAGTAATCCGCTTACTTCGCCACTTTTCAAATCTGTCGTTTACCTTTTGTCCCCCGCTATCCACTCGAAGTGAAACGATGTGGATATGCTCTCGAGCGATGTCCGAGTGCTTGAAGACGATATAAGGTTGCTCCCCATACCCCAGCTCCTCCATATACTCCTGGGCAATCGCCCTCAAAGTATCATCGTCCAGATGCTCATCAGGGTGTGGATTGAGCGAACAGTGAAAGACCACCTTCTTCGTTCTGCACCTATCTGGAATAGCCAACTGCATATCCTCCAAAACCTGCTCCATCGTGTAGGGCTGACCACTCTGCTGATAGAGTCCATTTGCCAATAGTACAGTAGCCTCCATCTGCTCCACTTTCCTAAAGTTGTAGCCAAGTGTACCCCCGAGATTGGCTGTTGCAGAAATCTTCGCAATCATCTCTTCTTCCGATAGTCAATGGTGAGTTCTACTGTCTGCTCTTGCAAAGCAATAATCTGCCCCGATAGCTCCACCAATTTTTCGAGTAATATCTGGGCAGTCTTGACTGAATGGTAGCTATTAATTGCCCGAACAGCCTGATTATATAGCACACCAATCTTGTGAATTTGAGAGGTTAATTCGGAGAGTTTACGATAATAATCCACGGCAGATTTATCTACTGTGACCACCTTAAACTCCTCACCAAAGAGTCTTGCCCTAACGAAATCAGACTTCGTTTTAGCTCCCGAACGACGATACATATCTATCAATTTTAGCTGCTCTTTTGGGTCAAGGATACGAGTATCCCAGCGATCCCATCTTACATTTTTCTTTTCCATATCTCTTATCTCTTCTAATCACGACTTTGGAGTGATTTCTCTCCCCTGTGGGGCAAGGTTTTTTGTCGGCGAAACGGGAGTTTGTCGGACAAAAACACACCTTGCCAATATCAAGATGATAGGGGTATGAAGAGTCTGCCTTGCGGGCAATCTCTTCGGGGGCTCCAGCTCCCTCCAATAGGTCTCAAATCCTTGTAGTGACAAAGGTACAAGGGATAAATAATCCATTCAATATTAACTACTTTCACGAGTTTTCTCGCTACTTCCCTATAGCTCCCGAGTAGTAAATAGCTACTTAATTAGTCGCTTAATTTGTGGTGTAATTAAGTCATCAAGTAATGATTTGATGGAATAATTAAGTGGTTAAATAACCGATGAATAGATTGACCAATAACGAACTTCATCAATTAGCCCATGGGGTTGTTACCAACTTGATTGCCCCATTGACTAATATGCTGAATAACTAAGTGATTAACTAATTAGCCTATTGATTAACTATTTAAGCACTTAATTAAGTAATCGAGAACTCGAGAACTCGAGTTAGAGTATATAAGAATCAAGACATGCAAAGTAAGTCGTAACATTTATAGAATTCATGGAGTTATGGAGAAAGAGAACAAGTACTACAAACCAATTTATCTTGGTTTTGCCTCTCAAAAAGGAGGGGTAGGCAAGAGTACATTAGCAGAAGTACTCGCCGCAATACTTTACTACGAAAAGGGTATTGACCTTATTGTGGTTGATTGTGATGGCACTCAGACATCGTTTAAGAAATTGAGAGATAGAGACCGTGCCCTCATTGAAGAAGACCCCCAGATCGCCGAAAGCATTCATGCACACTTTGAAAGATTTCAGAGACCATCGTATCGAATTATCGCAGCAGAACCCAAGGATGCTTTGAGGTTAGTGAATAGCACCCTTAACGGAATGGGCTCATCACTTCCTGACATGGTCATCTTTGACTTCCCTGGGCATTCCAGCACCAAAGAGCTATTAGAACTCTCCATTCAGATGGATTTTATCATCTGTCCCATCGAAGCAGATGTTCAATCATTGACTTCTTCCCTCGCTTATGCCAAGACGATTAGAGACATTGGCGTGTCTACTTCGAGTGTACGCATTCAAGATATCATTCTCGTCTGGAATAAGGTGGATCGTAGAGCTAGGAGCTTAATCATAGATGAATATACAAAGTACGTCAAAGAAATAGGATTGTCTCTCTTTGATGCTCAGCTATATAGTTCAGTAAAATTCAGTCGAGAGCTTGGTCAGGCAGGTGTCAAAGAGGTTTTTCGATGCTCTTACCTTCCCCCTCAACCCAAGCTGCGTATTGGTACAGGTCTCGATGAGTGGGTGCCTGAATTATTACAACGAATAGGATTAGTCACCAAGAGTGCAGAATAGTTTATGGGAACAATCAAAGAAGAAAGAGATGCTCTATTGGAAAGGAAATTGAAGGAAATGGGAGAGATGGGTAGTAGTCCTCACACGATTGATAAGAGCCCATTTTTTGACCCACCTAATGAAGTGTTTTTTAAATATCAAGATGAGCAACAAGACTCAGTACATTCTTCATTGAGCATTGAGGAAGAAATAGAGGATTCCATGATTCCTACTGGGATATCAGAGGAAGTGGAGGATGAAGTAGAAACTATAGTTCAAGAGAAAACAAAGAAGCCCCCTCAATTGAAGAGAAGTGTTACACAAAGAAAAGCAGACTTTTCCGAGTATCAGAAAAGGTTTCTCGCATTGAATGTGTTTGAGAAGCGAACACAATTCACGGTCAATAAGGAAACAACGGATTTGATGAGAATAATTCTTCAAGACTTGGGCTGTAAAACGACCCTTACAGCCTACATTGAGAATATCCTAAGAGACCATATCCGTGAGTATAGAGATTTGATAAACCAAGTCACCGCTAAGCGGAGACGTAAAGAGACGATTCCAGAATGAATACAACCACGATACTCAACATCTTACTTATCATGTCCATTGTCTGGATGAGTGTGGCGATACTCTATTTGATTGTTAAATTGGTAACACAGCTGATAACGATATATCCCTCTAAAGTTCATGATATTCATCGTTTGAAAGAGCTTGATAACCTATCAAAGAACAGAGCAAACGAGGAAATAGAAGCTGCAAATGCCATTAAGAATGAAGAAGTTCCCCTCTCATTGGTAGGGAAGAGTCGACCATACATTTCTCCATCTCCTTCCAATGATTTCCCGATAGTTCCTGCTACCTCCCTATCTGAAAAATCGGTTGAAAACGTAGATACCTTTGTCCCTGAATCGCCCGAGCAATCAGGCAATTCAGACGAGGTCATCGAAGAAGACTATGAACTTCAGATTGACTACACCGATGATATGGAGGAGGAGGTGGATGAGGAGCAAAACGAAAGAGAAGCACTCCTCATCTTTGAAGAGCCTATAGTGAAAGAGCCTCTTCACTCAGGTGGCGTATTGGTAAAGGAGTTGGCTCTTCTCCAGAAGACTACTCAGAAAGAGGCGTTAGATGAAGAAGAAGTTGAATCAGTCCGAGAGACCATCATAGAGCTTCAAGGCACAGACTTTTTGGAGCAGTATAAAAAGAATTGGATACACATCGACAAGGAGAGTAAAGGAATACTTAAGGTCATTAGAGAAGTAGAGGAACAGGGTCAAGAAACAGAATCAAAAAACTCTTCTATCATTAATCAAATTCCCGATTCCTCTACCTCTAAGACCTCAAAAGATGAGGAAAAGAAACCTCTCTCCTATTATCTCTAACAGAAAGCGTAATTGACAAATAGATAACGAATAGAATTAGAAGTATGAAGAGAAAGAAATTAATGCTGGCATTACTCCTCATAGCAGGGACTACTATAGGAGCATATGCCCAAGGAAATGGAATGGCTGGTATTAATGAAGCGACAAAGATGGTTACCTCCTACTTTGATCCAGCTACAAAGCTTATCTACGCTATTGGGGCAGTAGTGGGTCTGATAGGTGGCGTTAAGGTGTACAATAAGTTTTCCAGTGGAGATCCCGACACCAGCAAGACCGCCGCCTCTTGGTTCGGAGCCTGTATCTTTCTGATTGTAGCTGCAACTATCCTTAGGAGCTTCTTCCTTTAACTGTAGTATGGCTGAGTGGGAAATCAATAAGGGTGTAGGACGGAATGTTGAATTCAAAGGTTTGAAGGCACAATATCTCTTCCTCTTTGCAGGAGGATTGCTTGGTACTTTCATCGTTGTTGTGATCCTCTACTTGATTGGGGTCAATCAGATGGTCTGTCTGGGCATAGGCTTAGTGGGTGCCACCATCGTAGTGTGGCAAACGTTTGCCATGAACCGTAAGTATGGACAGTATGGATTAATGAAGCGAAGTGCTATTAAGAGCCACCCCCGCTACCTCATCAATAGACGCTCCGTTGCCTACCTTTTCCGTAACCTCAAGTTGATACAATTGCACCGATGAGAAATAGTAGCAAAATAAGCACCTTAGAGAGTAAATTTCCGCTCCTCTCGGTAGAGCATGGCTGTATTGTCTCTAAGGATGCAGACATTACAGTCGCCTTTCGAGTAGCGCTCCCCGAGCTCTTCACCATCACCTCTGTAGAGTATGAGTCGATGCACTCTGCTTGGCATAAAGCCATCAAAGTTTTGCCCAATTACACCATTGTGCATAAGCAGGATTGGTTCATCAAGGAGAACTACCAGCAGGAATTGACCAATAGGCAGGGAGGGGAGTACCTGACCTTCCTCTCCCGAGCTTCAGAAAGGCATTTCAATGAACGCCCTTTCCTCAATCATAGCAGCTACCTCTTCCTCACCAAGACCAATAGACAACGGATGCAACGACAGAGCAACTTTTCTACTCTTTGTCGGGGGCATATCCTGCCGAAAGAGATTAGTGACAAAGAGGAGGTCACCAAGTTCTTGGAGGCAGTAGACCAGTTTGAACGAATCATTAATGATAGCGAACAAATCAAGCTGACTCGGCTTACTGAAGAGGAAATAGTCGGTAGCGAGCATCACTACGGGCTATTGGATTGCTATTTCTCTTTGAATGGTGATAGCAACCCATCCCTTCAAGACATCCGATTAGGCGCAGATCAGGTACGGGTTGGGGACAATATCCTTTGTCTCCATACCCTCTCAGACACCGATGACCTCCCCACCTCCGTGAGTACCGATAGCCGATACGAACGGCTCTCCACAGATAGGAGTGACTGCCGATTGAGCTTTGCCGCTCCTGTCGGACTATTGCTCTCCTGCAACCATATCTACAACCAATACCTCTTTATAGAGGACAGTGATGAGAACCTACAGAGGTTTGAGAAGTCGGCTCGCAACATGCACTCCCTTGGGCGTTATAGTCGTAGTAACCAAATCAATGAGGAGTGGATACAAGAGTACCTCAATGTGGCTCACTCCCAAGGTCTCACCTCCATACGAGCCCACTTCAATGTGTTGGCTTGGAGTGATGACCCCGAGGAGCTTCGTCATATCAAAAATGATGTTGGCTCTGCCCTCGCTCTTATGGAGTGCAAGCCACGACACAATACCATAGACACCGCCACCCTCTACTGGGCAGGTATGCCCGGTAATAGTGCAGACTTCCCAAGCGAGGAAAGTTTCTATACCTTCATAGAGCCTGCTCTCTGCTTCTTCACTGCAGAGACCAATTACAAAGACTCTCTATCTCCCTTTGGGATAAAGATGGCCGACCGTTTGTCGGGTAAGCCCATCCACTTAGATATCTCAGATCTCCCGATGAAGAAAGGGATTACCACCAACCGCAATAAGTTCATCCTCGGACCATCTGGAAGCGGGAAATCATTTTTTACCAATCATATGGTACGACAGTACTACGAGCAAGGGGCTCATGTGCTCTTAGTAGATACGGGCAACTCTTATCAAGGGCTATGCACATTGATACACCAGAAGACCAAAGGCAAGGATGGGATTTATTTCACCTATACTGATGAACATCCTATCTCTTTCAATCCCTTCTACACAGATGACAACGTCTTCGATGTAGAAAAGCGTGAGAGTATTAGCACCTTATTGCTGACCCTATGGAAGAGCTCCGATGAACGGATTACCAAGACAGAGGCTGGCGAACTGGGTTCAGCTGTCAATGCCTACATCGAGTTCATCAAGGTGTCTCATAATCATACCCCATGCTTCAATGGCTTTTACGAGTTCCTACGAGACAGCTATCGAGAGGAGTTGAATCAAAGAGACATCAAAGTGACCCGTGAAGACTTTAATGTGGATAACCTATTGATCACGCTAAAGCAGTACTATAAAGGAGGTCGATACGACTTCCTGCTCAATTCGGATAAGAACATTGATTTGCTCTCCAAGCGATTTATCGTCTTTGAAATTGATGCCGTGAAGGACAATAAAGACCTCTTCCCTGTGGTAACCATCATCATCATGGAGGCATTCATCAATAAGATGAGGCGACTGAAGGGCATCCGCAAGATGATTCTCATAGAGGAGGCTTGGAAAGCGATAGCCAGTGCTAGCATGGCAGACTACATCAAGTACCTCTACAAGACCGTACGAAAGTTCTATGGAGAAGCCATTGTGGTAACACAGGAGGTGGATGACATCATTCAATCTCCCATCGTCAAAGAGAGTATCATCAACAACTCCGACTGCAAGATACTCCTTGACCAGCGTAAGTACATGACCAAGTTTGATGGTATTCAAGAGATGCTTGGGCTTTCGGAGAAAGAGAAAGGACAGATTCTCTCCATCAATATGAACAACGACCCCAACCGACTATATAAAGAGGTTTGGATTGGTCTTGGTGGTGTACAATCAGCAGTCTATGCGACAGAGGTCTCCATGGAGGAGTACCTCACTTATACAACTGAGGAGTTGGAGAAGGTTGAGGTAATGAAACGAGCAGAGCAATTGGGTGGTGACATTGAGGTAGCTATCCGTCAGCTGGCACAAGAGAAAAGAGAGAAGAACTAACAAAATTATGATTTAAGCAATGAAACAGAAGTTATTGATACTAATGTGTGCACTCGCATTCCTTGGGATTAGAGCAGAAGCTCAATGGGTTGTTACAGATCCAACCAACTTTGCTGGCAATATCGCCAATACGATTAAGGAGATAACGACTGCAAGTAAGACGGTCAAGAACACCTTGGACAACTTTAAGGAAGTGGAGAAACTCTATAACGAGAGTAAGCAGTATTACGATGCGCTCAAGAAGGTGAATAATCTTATAGGCGATGCTTACAAAGTGAAGGAGACCATCCTCATGGTAGGAGATATCTCCGAGATTTATGTCACCTCCTTCAAAAAGATGCTCAATGACCCCAACTTTAGACCGGCCGAATTGGCAGCTATGGCATCGGGTTATACAAAGCTCTTGGAGCTAAGTGGCGAGAGCCTCCGTGAATTGAAGAATGTGGCAAAGAGCAATGTCTTCTCAATGAATGACCACGAGCGGATGCAGATGATAGACCAAATCTATAATACCGTGCGTGAGTATCGCTCTATCGTTTCCTATTATACGCGAAAGAATATCTCGGTCAGTTATATCCGTGCGAAACAAAAGGGGCAACTGAATCAGATGCTCTCGCTCTATGGGACGGGTGATGCTCGTTATTGGTAATGATGATTATTTGATATGGACTTCACAAGTTTACACGAGCTACTCCGTGCTACCTATGACGAGATGATGCCACTCTGTAGCCATATGACGGGTATTGCCAAGGGCATTTCGGGGTTGGGGGCTCTCTTTTATATAGCTATCAGGGTGTGGGCTTCATTAGCGAGGGCAGAGCCCATAGACCTCTTCCCTTTGCTTCGCCCCTTTGCCTTAGGCTTCTGCATAATGTTCTTCCCATCCTTGGTGTTGGGAACAATGAATACTATACTTTCGCCAGTGGTTAAGGGGACAGAGCAATTGGTAGCTGTTCAGGAGGGGGAAGTGACGACCCTAAGGGCGAAGAGAGATAAACTGAAGGAGGAGGCTTTACTTAGAGACCCAGAGACCGCATACTTGGTCTCCAATGAACTCTTCGATGCAAAGATTGAAGAAATGGGTATTATCGGACCGTCAGATGCAGTGACCATTGCTGGGATGTATGCGGAGCGTGCTGCGTATCGATCAAAGCAGTGGATTATGAAGGCCATCCAAGATATATTGGAGTTCCTTTTCCATGCTGTCAGCCTTATCATTGATACCCTTCGCACTTTTATACTGATTGTCCTGTCGATACTAGGACCTATCGTCTTCGGTATTTCGGTTTGGGATGGTTTAGGTGGCTCACTCTCTGCTTGGTTTAGCCGCTATATATCGGTGTACTTATGGTTGCCTGTGAGCAGTATTCTTACAGCCCTCTTGACCAAGATACAAGTCTTGATGCTCCAAAAGGATATTGCTCAGTTGGCTGACCCAACATTTATCCCAGAAGTGGGGAGCTGGTACTATATGGCATTTTTCCTCATCGGTATCATCGGCTATACGGCTGTGCCTACGGTAGCAGGATGGATCATTGAGGCAGGTGGCGGTATCGGTGCTTATGGCCGTAATGTCAACCAAGCAGGAAAGGTTGGGGCTCAAAAGGCTTATACAGGTGGTAAGCAGGCGGCAGGGGCTGGTGGTGCTGCGATAGGTAATATGTCTGGAAGAATCAAAGCCAAACTCACGAAGAGGTAAGCCTCCAACCCCAGAGGGGGCTTGAAATAATTAACAACAAGCTAAACAGATATGGAATTTAAGTCATTAACTAATATAGAGAGTTCGTTCAAACAGATACGGCTCTATACGATACTCTTTGTGGTTTTTTGTCTTGGAGTGTGTGGGTATGTCGTTTATAGCTCGTACTCCTTTGCGCGTGAACAGCGTGAGAAGGTCTATGTACTGGACAATGGGAAGTCACTCATCTTGGCACTGAGTCAGGACGCTGCTACTAATAGACCAGTAGAGGCTAGGGAGCATGTGAGACGCTTTCACGAACTCTTTTTTACGGTTGCTCCGGACAAGGAGGCCATCGAGGAGAATATGTCACGAGCCTTTATGCTGTGCGATAAATCAGCATTTAACTACTACAAAGACCTCGCAGAGAAGGGATACTACAATCGGATTATCTCGGGAAACATCAATCAACGTGTGGTGCTGGATTCTATCCAGTGCAACTTTGAGGTTTATCCCTATGAGGTAGTAACCTTTGGTCGACAGTACATCGTACGGCAGAGCAACATCACGGAGCGTAGCTTGGTAACGAGCTGTACGCTCCAAAATTCAGTCCGTTCAGATAATAATCCTCAGGGCTTTCTGATGGAACAGTTTGTGGTGCGTGAGAATAGAGACATTCAGACGATAAAACGATGAATAGTGTGGTCAATAGAGGGTGGAAAAGAGTTTTGGTATCTATCCATAAAGGATGTGAACAACTTTCCCAAAAGCAAAGAAGGATGATTCTGTGGAGTGTATGCGGCATCTACTTGCTTCTATCACTTTATATGCTGATTCAGCCTTTTATAGTCAAGAATAGCTGGCAGCCGATCGTTGTGGCAAGGGATACGATAATTGAGACGCCAGTGGAGGAAATACTATTGGACTCACTATTGATGATAGAATCGATGGAGTATTTAGCAAATAAGTAACTATGGATAAGAATAAAGGACTTTCAACGAAGCAAAAAGAGCAAGTCAAAAAGTGGCTCATTTTCTCGGGGTTGGGGCTCATCTTTGCTTTCTCAATGTGGTTTATTTTTAAGTCGTCGGAGAGAGAGCTGGCTATGGAGCAGTCAGGGCTGAATGATATGGTTCCGCAAGCTTCAGTAGATCAACTTGAAGAGAATAAGCTAAAAGCCTATGAACTGTCAAGTTATGAGGAGAGTGTAGAAGAGCAACGCAAGGAGCTTGGTCGGCTCTCAGATTACTTTGTTCAGGAGGATACATCTCCATACCCTCTAAAGGGTCAAAGGGAAGACTCAGCTTCCACTTCAGAGGCTTGGGGTGGTGATATAGCGGGGTCGGTTCAGCAGTATGAAAGAAATAACCAGTTGCTGGCTTCCTTTAATGAGGCGGAGAACTACTACGAAGAAGAAATTGATTGTCTCCGAGGGGAAATAGAGAGTCTTCGTGAGGAACTGAACAGTCGTGAGCAGGACATCGCAAGCGAGGAGGAGCGACAGTTGGCTCTGATGGAAAAGAGCTACCAAATGGCTGCGAAGTATATGCCGTCAGCTGGGACTGCTGATAAGACTCTTGCCTATGGGCGTCCTCCGGTTGATGGGCAGTCGGTGAATAATGAACCTTTGACAACAAATGCACCTGCAACTGATCTTCCTCAGATGGAGGTGTTGGCAGAGCGAAAGCCAGTGGTCTCTATGCTGGAACAGCCGATGACGGACTCTGCATTTATCGCTGACTACGGAGTAAGTGAGCGAAATCTAGGATTCCTCTCTATTGCTACCGTAGCCAATAAGGTAGTACCAAGAAACACCCTAAAGGTGGTGGTCGATAAGACTACTACCTTACAGGAGGGGAGCTTCGTGGTGCTTAGACTCTCGGAGGATGCACACTTCCAAGGTATTCGGCTTTCTCGCAATGCTCCGCTAGTGGCTCAAGCGAAAATAGAGGGGAATAGGATGAGGCTTCATGTGCGGTCGGTGGAGACGGGTGGACGTATCTTCTCAGTCTCACTCTCAGCTTTTGACCTTGATGGTCAGGAGGGTATCGCCATTCCTGGCATTGATGAGGTGCAAGCACTCAAGGAGACCGCTGCAACGGCTGGTGGCTCCATGGGTACTTCCTTCACATTTGCTTCCTCTGCCAAAGACCAGATCATATCAGAGCTGGCAAGAGGGGCAATGCAGGGGGCGAGTCAGCTACTACAAAAGAAGCTTCGTGAGATTAAGGTGCGACTAAAGGGTGGGCATCAGCTCTACTTAGTTCAATCGAAATAATAACTAATCAAAAATATGAATATGAAGAAAGTAATGTTAATGGGGGTATTGGCTCTTGGTATGAGCTTGGGTGCTATGGCACAAGATAATGGACAGAGCTATATGCCCTCCACGGGAGACCTTTATCAAGGGATGAGCCGTGCTATCCCTGCTGGGCGCGTGGTGGTGCCGTATGGCTTGGAGGTGACCTTTGAGAAGACGGTGCACTTGATATTTCCTGCACCTATCCGTTATGTGGATTTGGGCAGTAACGCCTTGGTAGCTGGGAAAGCAGATGAGGGGGGAGGAGCTGAGAATGTATTGAGGGTGAAAGCAGCTGTGAGGGATTTTGAAAGAGAAAGTAATCTCTCGGTAATCTGCGATGATGGCTCTTTCTATAGTTTCAATGTAAAGTATGCCGATGAACCTGAGATGCTCAGTATTGAGATGAAGGATTTCCTTAGTCCAACAGCGGGTCGCTTGCCCTCCAATAGAGCAGACATCTACTTTAGAGAGCTGGGCAATGAGAGTCCAGTGCTGGTGAAATTGATCATGCAGACGATTTACCAGAATGACAAGCGGGAGTTGAAGCATATTGGATCAAGGCAGTTTGGCTTACGTTTTCAGTTGCGTGGCTTGTATGCTCATAATGGCTTGCTCTACTTCCACACGCGCATTGACAATGAGAGTAATATGCCTTTCTCGGTGGACTTCGTCTCTTTTAAGGTGGTGGACAAAAAGGTGGCAAAGCAGACGGCTATTCAGGAGCGAGTACTCCAACCACTCCGTGCTTATCATCAAATCATGCAAGTGCGTCCCAATGGCAAGGAACGAACGGTCTTTGCTCTGGAGCAATTTGCCCTCACGGAGGATAAGCAACTGGAGGTAACCCTCTACGAGCGTAATGGTGGGCGGACGCTCACGTTTTATATGCAGAATGAGGATCTGCTAAGAGCAAGGCGCATTGATAACCTAAAGCTGAAGTGGTGATGAAGAGGGCAATGATATGGCTGGCTCTGACGCTTGCGGTGGTATTGCCGTCACAAGCTCAGAGGCTTATCCCCAATCAAAAGGGACTGGAACTCTTTGGCGGGGTGCCTATAGTCCGAGGCGAGAAGCTTTTTCGAGCTGAGAACTGTACGGCTGGAGTGTCGCTGGTGCGGTACTTCAAAACCGCCAACTATGCCTTTCTCACGCTTGAGTGTGAAGGGCAAACTTACGACTATCGCTCATCTGACGTGCCCGTGCTTGATGGACTACTGCAAGTGGGGTATATGCACCCGATACTTTCGGACGGTGGAAAGAATATCTTCCTTTACCTAGGGGTAGCTGGTTTGGGTGGCTATGAGGAGGTGAATAATGGGAAAGAAGACCTGCCCGATGGAGCTCTCCTGCTGAATCGCTCCTGCTGGGTGTATGGTGGGGCTTTGCACGCTTCGGTGGAGCTGTTTCTGACGGATAGCTTGTTAATCGTGATGAAGGGGCAAGGACGGATGATCTTTGGCTCGGACTTGAATGTTTTTAGACCTAATGTAACTGTTGGATTAAGAGTGAACTTATGAATAAGATAACAAGAATGATATGGGTGATGGGGGTACTCATGCTGGCTGGGTTTTGCCTTTGCAGTTGTGACCGCTCTTTGGATGTACAAACGGTTTTCCCCTTTGAGGTGGAGGCGATGCCAGTACGCAAGAATATTGCATTAGGAGAGACAGCTGAGATCCGTTGCCTCCTCAAGTCGGAGGGTAACTTTTCAGGCACTCGCTATACGATACGCTATTTCCAGCCTGAAGGTGAGGGAGAGCTGAGCCTTGACGGTGTCGTCTTTAATCCGAATGACCGCTACCCGCTGGAGAGCAAATCATTTAAGCTTTACTACACCTCACGCTTCACTGACCGACAACTTATCGACATCTACATTGAGGACAACTACGGTCAGCTCCAGCACCTTTCCTTTGACTTCAATAGCAACAAGGAGGATTAGATTCATAACTCATACTGATACTTTGCGAAAGATGGTGTGTCAAAACTAATTTTTTTGACGCACCCTATTATTATGCGACAAAAGCCCCAACTTTCACAAGCTGGGGCTTTTCTATATCATAAAGATTTTGTATCTTTATGTATATCAATAAATTAACTATGACAAAGATACAATTTCGTCCATACATACACAATAGGTCAATGCTTTTTCCTCAAAGGCTTGACGAGGATATTTGTGCTAATGATCCAGTGAGAGTGGTCAATGCCATTATCGATGCTATTGAGATTTAGAATATTAAGGGCTTGTACAGTAAGATAGGTCGCCACCCCTACCACCCCAAGATGATGCTCAAGGTGATTATCTACGCCTACATGAATAACATCTACTCGTGCAGGAAGATTGAGCAAGCCCTCAAAAGAGATGTCCACTTCATCTGGCTTGCAGGGTATGAAAAACCAGATTTTATCACCATCAATAGATTTCGTAATCGTGTAAAAGGAGAGATCAATAAGGTCTTCTCACAGATGGTGTTGTTACTTGCAGAGAGAGGTTTTATCAGTCTTGATGTGGAGTATATCGATGGCACTAAGATAGAATCCAAAGCCAATAAATACACCTTTGTGTGGCGGAAGAGCGTGGAACGAAATCGAGCCAAACTTCAGGAAAAGCTAAAGGCATTGCTCTCTCAAATCGATGATTGTATTGCTCAAGAGAATAGCGAGGGTAGCGAAGAAGTAGAGATTACAGCGGAACAACTTTCAGAGCTGGTGACCACTTTAAAAGCAGAGTTGGAGCATGCTCCGGAGCCAGTCAACAAGGAGGAGAAAAAGAAAATAAGAGAGAGGAAGAAGCAGATCAAGCAACTAGAAGAGCACAAAGACAAACTTCAGGAGTACGACAAAAAGCTAGAGATACTCGGCACTCGCAACTCCTACTCCAAGACCGACCCCTCTGCCACCTTTATGCGTATGAAGGAGGATGCCATGAGAAATGGTCAGACCAAGCCAGGTTACAATTTACAAATAGCTACGAATCAGCAATTTATTACCAACTTTGGACTCTTCTACAATCCTACTGACACCCTCACATTTATCCCCTTTCTTCAATTCCACCAAGACCGTTATGGTGATTTGCCCTCTACTGTTGTAGCCGACTCTGGCTATGGCTCGGAAGAGAACTATCGTTTTATGGAAGAGTCTGGTACAACACCCTTTGTCAAATACAATCGCTTCCATATTGAGCATCGTCCTCGCTACAAGCCCGACCCATTTCAGCCCTCATCGCTATACTACAACAAAGAAGGAGATTACTATGTCTGCCCGATGGGACAAAGGATGAGGCTTATCGGGACAAAGAGAGGCAAGACAGCAAGCGGATACACTACTGAGAGTGCGAGATATAAGGCTGCGAGGTGCGAAGGATGTCCACTCAGAGGACTATGTTTTAAGGCAAAAGGCAATCGAATCATAGAGGTCAATCACAGACTCAATGAGTACAAAAAGAAAGCAAGCCAACTCCTTACGTCCGAAGAAGGACTAAGACATCGAGGACGACGATGTGTAGAGCCGGAATCAGTATTTGGTCAAATGAAATACAATATGAGCTACAAACGCTTTCGACACTTCGGTCAAGACAAGGTCACTATGGACTTTGCCTTCTTTGCCATAGCATTCAATGTCAAGAAACTATGCTCTATGATGGCGAAAAACCCAAAAAACATGGATAATACACCTCATTCTTGCCCAAATCATCCATTTTTAGTTACTAACAAACTATTTTTAGGGGAAAACCAAATTCTAAAACATCTCGTAGCTGCTTAAGACACACCCTATCAAAAAATTGAGGATGCATCAAAACTAGGTTTTGACACACCTTCTTCTGATTTATGTAGCGACCTCTCTACAGAATGTAAAGAAGCAGCGAAAACTCTCAAAAATACTCTAATCTGGCTACAGAAAAGAGCCAAAAACAAAACTTTTCTACTTCCTGGCTACATTTAAGAATGATGCATAAAAATATTTTCGTCGAAATAATGAATGGATTGCGTCATAGAATGAACAGATCATACCAAATAATGAATGGATCGATTTTTCTGTTTTTTTTAGCTTAAATTTAGTTACCTTTGTTTGAGATTTTTATTGTGATTTTATCCAAAAGAACAAACAAATTATAAATTGATGAATGAGATGAAATGTAATTTTCGATTACTTTTCTTATGCCTAATCCTTGTATCATTATTGATTAGCGTTTGTGGTAACAAAAAAGGTGGAGGGGGGCTTACCCCACCCAAGCCTGATCCTGACCCCTCAAGCAAAACACCTCCTAAATCCCTCGTCTATGATCATAAAGATGACGAGGTGGTGGTAGAAGAGGTGAAGCCTAATGGGGAGGTGGTCTTTGATGCACCATTGCTCGTCTTCCGAAAAGCCAAAGCCGTGAAGATCAATAGTAATGGCAGTATAGGCAATATCGAGGATGTGCCAGGATATGGCTTTTAGTTTCAAAATAAGTTGTTGATATGAATAGAATAGCACTGTATACATTTATCCCTCTATATTTTTTCCTCATGCTCCTAGCGGGTTGCCAAGCAAAGGAGCGAAGAGCCGAATGCCCTGAAGAGAGCGGAGAGGCGATGCCTTCGGTAGGCATTGAGTGGATAGAAGTACCATCAGGTAGTTTTATGATGGGTAGCCCTGAGGGTGAGGGTAGGGATGATGAAAGACCGCAGCATAAGGTGTCGCTCTCAGCATTTCGAATCAGTAAGTATGAGGTAACGTTTGATCAGTACGATGCCTTTTGCGAGGCGACTGGTAGAGGGAAGCCAAGTGATGAAGGATGGGGTAGAGGTAGTCGTCCTGTGATCAATGTGTCGTGGCATGATGCCAAGGCATTTTGCAATTGGCTGGGTAATGGCACTCGCCTCCCCACCGAGGCGGAGTGGGAGTATGCGTGCCGTGCAGGTAGCACCACGAAGTACTCATTTGGCGATGAGATCAATAGCAGTGATGCCAATTACAATGGAATTGTAGGTAAGACGACCCCTGTTGGTAGCTACCCAGCCAATGCTTGGGGCATCCACGATATGCATGGCAATGTGATGGAGTGGTGCGAAGATTGGTATAGCTCCACCTACTATAGCTATAGCCCTAAGGTCGATCCTAAGGGCGACCCATCGGGTTCGTTTCGCGTGGACCGCGGTGGGAGTTGGTACTACGACGCCGCCTACTGCCGGAGTGCGGATCGCAACTTCTGCTACCCTGACGGCAGGATCAACTACCTTGGCTTCCGTGTGGTCCTACCCAGTCTTACCATTTCGGATGCTGAGGGTAAATTACCATTGATTCTCTCTACTGATAATATCAGAATAGTCAAGGGCACAACCGCTCTCCTAGGTATTACCAGCGGCAATGGTGCTTACGAATGTAGTATGGCAAATTCTAATATTGCGAAGGTGGCGAAGGTGGAGGGGAATACCATTTATATTGAGGGCTTATCTCTTGGTGAGACTACCCTCACGATTAAGGATAAGGTAACCCAGGAAGAGGCGAAGGTCAAGGTGACGGTCTATGAGCAGGCTACGCCTTCGGTAGGTATTGAGTGGATAGAAGTACCATCAGGTAGTTTTATGATGGGTAGCCCTGAGGGTGAGGGTAGGGATGATGAAAGACCGCAGCATAAGGTGTCGCTCTCAGCATTTCGTATCAGTAAGTATGAGGTAACGTTTGATCAGTACGATGCCTTTTGCGAGGCGACCGGTAGAGAGAAGCCCAGTGATTACGGATGGGGTAGAGGCAATCGCCCAGTGGTCAATGTGTCGTGGCATGATGCCAAGGCATTTTGCAATTGGCTGGGTAATGGCACTCGCCTCCCCACCGAGGCGGAGTGGGAGTATGCGTGCCGTGCAGGTAGCACCACGAAGTACTCATTTGGCGATGAGATCAATAGCAGTGATGCCAATTACAATGGAATTGTAGGTAAGACGACCCCTGTTGGTAGCTACCCAGCCAATGCTTGGGGCATCCACGATATGCATGGCAATGTGATGGAGTGGTGCGAAGATTGGTATAGCTCCACCTACTATAGCTATAGCCCTAAGGGCGACCCATCGGGGTCGTACCGCGTGCCCCGAGGCGGTAGTTGGAACTATGTTGCTGATTACTGCCGGAGTGCTTCTCGCAACTACTACTCCCCTGACGGCAGGCACGACGACCTTGGCTTCCGTGTGGTCTCTCCCAGTCTTACCATTTTACCATTGATTCTCTCTACTGATAATATCAGAATAGTCAAGGGCACAACCGCTCTCCTAGGTATTACCAGCGGCAATGGTGCTTACGAATGTAGTATGGTAAATTCTAATATTGCGAAGGTGGCGAAGGTGGAGGGGAATACCATTTATATTGAGGGCTTATCTCTTGGTGAGACTACCCTCACGATTAAGGATAAGGTAACCCAGGAAGAGGCGAAGGCTAAGGTGACGGTCTATGAGCAGGCGATGCCTTCGGTAGGCATTGAGTGGATAGAAGTACCATCAGGTAGTTTTATGATGGGTAGCCCTGAGGGTGAGGGTTGGGATGATGAAAGACCGCAGCATAAGGTGTCGCTCTCAGCATTTCGTATCAGTAAGTATGAGGTAACGTTTGATCAGTACGATGCGTTTTGCGAGGCGACCGGTAGAGAGAAGCCCAGCGACAGTGGATGGGGTAGGGGTAGTCGTCCTGTGATCAATGTGTCGTGGCATGATGCCAAGGCATTTTGCAATTGGCTGGGTAATGGCACTCGCCTCCCCACCGAGGCGGAGTGGGAGTATGCGTGCCGTGCAGGTAGCACCACGAAGTACTCATTTGGCGATGAGATCAATAGCAGTGATGCCAATTATGGTCGGAATGTTGGTAAGACGACACCCGTTGGTAGCTACCCAGCCAATGCTTGGGGCATCCACGATATGCATGGCAATGTGATTGAGTGGTGCGAAGATTGGTATAGCTCCACCTACTATAGCTCCAGCCCTAAGGTCGATCCTAAGGGCGACCCATCGGGCTCGAACCGCGTGCTCCGGGGCGGTAGTTGGGACAGTGATGCTGATTACTGCCGGAGTGCTGACCGCAGCCGCTGGTACCCTGACGGCAGGTACCGCGACCTTGGCTTCCGTGTGGTCTCTCCCAGTCTATAATGGTGGTGGACTCCATCCATCATCTTTTAGGCTAAAAGAAAGAAGAAAAAATAGGCTTGCTCCAAGCGAGGGCGAGGGACGAGCCCCGCAAGGAGCAAGCCTCGTGATGAGAAAGTTATATTATGCAAGTACAGATTTTTAGCATCCCCCTATCAGATACAGGAGATTTACAAGCCGAAATGAACAGATTTCTGGCCACCCATAGGGTATTGGACGTGGAGCAACGTTTTTCTGATTCGGGTAGCGAGAAGGGCTGGCATTTTTGTGTTAGGTATTTACCTGCAGATAATGGTTGGGGGAAGGCATTGGAGACTGAACGAAAGAAAATCGATTACAGAAATGTATTGAGTGAAAAGGATTTTTTGGTCTTTTCCAAGCTCAGAATGTACCGAAAGGAGCTTGCTCAGAAGGATGCTGTGCCGGCCTATGCCGTTTTTACAGATGCTGAATTGGCTGGTATAGCAGTACTTCCCGAAATGACCCCGAGTGCAATGTCGACAATTAAAGGTATCGGAGAGAAAAAGGCCTTCCTTTTTTAGGTTATGTACTACATGATGGGCATATTTCCTTGACGAGAGCGAGTAAAATGAGATTCTTGAAAAAAGCGAGAAGTTATGCACTCTTATTAAATAATGAAGTGATAAATCAGGCTGAATATCAGCAATATATACTTCCCTTGTTGGCTTTTATTCGTCATGCAGATACCTTCAATTTCAGGAAAAAATATATGATTGATTTTGCATAAATGGATGGTTACTAACGGGTTCGAATCGCGTGAACCGGGGCGGTGGTTGGAACAATGATGCTGATAACTGCCGGAGTGCTTATCGCAACAACAACAACCCTGACAACAGGAACAACAACCTTGGCTTCCGTGTGGTCCTAGCCTAAAAGATGATGGATGGATGTCCTTACCCCATTTAGACCAGTAGCTATTCCCTCCTATGTAGTTATAATAGGAAAAAATGTGTTGGGCTCTTCCTTAGTAGCGGATTCCTAGATGGGGGATGCGAATGGGAAGAGCTCCTTTTTTTAGTGTGCCGTCCTTTTTGTGGGTGGTAGTGCTTAGGGGATAAAAATATCACCCCAGTGTCTTGATTATCTATTTGGACGCAATAGTCGACGCATCTAAATTCTCTTCTCTCTCAATCAGAATTACAATGCTTCATAAGCATAAATTATGGAGTTCGAGAAACAGATTTATTCCTCTACAGAGTAGCAAAGCATTTTAGCTGATAAACAGAAACACAAAGAAAGAGATCTCAATCCCCGAAAGTACGCAGTACATCAAAAATTATTGCTGTCCGGTAAAAGTTTAAAATGACTTTTTGAAGGTTAGATAGCATAGTAATATTGGGGGTTTGCTTTTAAAACTGAAAAAGCAAGCCCCCCCTTTTGTTATAGCTCGGGAAAAAGAGGGTATTGGGGTGGCGAATTAGCCCGTTCTGCCATGATAATTTGCTCTTCTTTGTTTGGATTCTCCATAAATCCGAGGAAATCGGTGTAGTACATGAGTGTGATACGCAACATGGCGACGATTTGTGAGAAAGAGCAGTGCCTTTTAATCATACTCCCTGCATTCTGCCAACCCATACTCATTGACACTGATAACCGATGAAAGTACCGTATAACGGAGGTTTTTCTTCATCTTCGTGACGTAGCAGACGCCCTCCTCTGTAAGTCGCTGGAACTGGGCATAGTCTATGTATGCTCTGTCCATCGCTAGTACGCTTTCTTTTGGCAGATGAACTTCCTTGAGCAAATAATGGTCATGCTTGGCTGCACTCGTTAGCTGGACGACCATAGGCACACCCACTTGGGACTTTAAGAGGGTATGAACTTTCATTCCTCCCTTCTTTTTGCTCGGCTGTCCGCTAAAAATCGCTTGTAACGCTCCAGAAGGTAAGCATACACCTGTGCGAAGAACTCTTGAGGTCGTCGCATATTCGCTTCTGAAAGAGTACTACGCTTCGCCACATAGTCTATTCCAAGGTGCTGAAATTTATGGACTTCTGCTTTCAGCCCAATCTCCAATTCCCGCAATGAGTCATAATGACGAAGAACCCCGAAGAGCATGGTTACCAGGTGGGTATATCCGTCTAACTTCTTGATATACATTTCGCTACCTAGCGTGTCTTTGCTTATTTGCTCGACCTTTGCCCTGTCTATCAACTTTAACACTTGTGCGAATACCGGCTGTCCGGTAAAATATGTACTTTTGCTCATGTCTTATATTTGTTTTGGAACACTAAAGATAAGACAATAGGGGCTGATTTCCAATTACGGAAAACAGTCCCTAACTTTTATACCCGATAAAAACTTTACCGGACAGCAATAGTTCCATATCTTTAACCATTCGGTCGTATCGCTCCAAAAAGGTGATTTGAGTTTGCATACTTCCTTGGAACAGCTCCTTGATGTCTGTTGCAGTAAAGAGCATTCCTCGCTCGCAAAGAACACGATAAGCCGACTGTACCGAGAGAAGCAAGCGTTCCAACTTGCCATTCGTTACCACCGCTTCACGGCTCTTGCCGTTTAGTCTGCTCTCACGAGCATTCCACAACTTGGGGTCGCACGAGAGTTTACAACTGAATTGGGCGATGGTTCGCCCGCAGGTTATACGCCCCATTATCGGAGCTTGCCCCGACTTGTCCAATCCGCTCTTTTTGAGGTAGAGCAACACCTTGAATTTGTCTGTTTGCATACGCTTCTTTTTTATGGGCAAAGTTACCCGTTACCGAAGCGTTCTCAGCTACGCAAAACATTGTGGTACAAAGCATCAGCACCATAATTACAGAAAGATGAGTTACCGAATACTCTTCTGTCAATTACCTTCTCTTACCTCTTCGTTACCATTCGAGGAATGGACTAACGATTTGGTAACGGAACTTCTGCATAAATCCACGCTTTCTGCACTTAATCCCTCTGTGCAAATCACCGAGATATGGCGCAAATCGCTCTCATTTCCATTTACTTACCTTTCATCCTCATTCTAATACCCTTTACTCGAATAGTTGCGCTTGGATTTTTTGAAAAATGCCAAAGATAAGTCATAATTATTGCTATTGGTCAAAAAACTAAAAGAAATAGAACGCATATAAATACTAACCAGAAAACGAGGCTGAAGATAGTGAAAGCGATACGGAGGACTATGCGGACTATCCAACGGAGAGTAAGGAAGCCTGCAATGATGCCGATAACAGTAAGGACTTCGGGGGTGAGGATCTTGGCAAGGAGTCGGTAGCCTCCGTAAAGGATGCAGATGAAAAGGGCGAGAGGAAAGAGTTGTCGAAGTCTCCAACGTATGAGTTGTGACTTGCTCAATTCTGCCTCTGGCGGAGCTTTGGGAGCTTGCTTATCAAAAGGGAGAAAAGCTGGTTCGTGCGGGTCTTTATTCATAACTATCTTATTCATAACTGGAGCCTCTATTGGTTTCAAGAGCGGGCAAGATAAAGCGGTGGCACAAAGACAAGAGTAAGCTTATTGGCGTGTGTCACGGCTTGAATATCTTAGCTCTTGAAACGATAGAAGCTCCATGGGATAATGATAAGTTCCGCACGTTATGCGTCCACCGTTGGGAGCTTATTCTCTTCAATCAGTAGAGCAATAGTGCCAGTCAGTTCAGTGTACAGCAACTCATACGCAGGTGTGCCGTCAAACTCATCGTTAAGATCGTACTTCTGCAATACCTCCTTGACTGCCTGGCTGCCGAGTAGAATAGGTGCAAGCTTTTCAGGCAGTGGTTCAGGTAGTTCAGCCTCGAACTCATTCTCCAAGACTGTCCGAATTGTATCATATGCTGAGAAATGAAGCCCTAGAAATAAAGTCTCTGAAGCTAGTTCTTCCGCTTGCAAGTAGTCATGTCCTTGCTCAATAGCTTCAAGATAGACCGTGAGTGCCTCTTCTGCTCGAGCATTCGTGAAAGCCTTATCCTGTAACTTCCCAGGATGATAATCATTCAAATACTCCTCCAGCTTCAAGAGAAAGTACGATAGTTCTTTCTTTTGTCTCATAATTCTATTGTTGTAAAGGTGGTACATTGTTCAGTGAAAAGTTACCGATCTTATCGGCAAGTTCCATCATATCCTTCTCAATCTTCTTACTTGTGATACGACCATAGATTTGAGTAGTCTTAATATTGGTGTGTCCAAGCATTTTTGATACAGATTCCATTGGGACACCTTTAGTAAGACAAAGGGTCGCAAAAGTATGACGAGCGAGGTGGAAGGTTAAATTCTTCCTAATATTACAAATGTCGGCAATTTCCTTTAAGTATGAATTCATCTTCTGATTGCTCAATATAGGAAAAAGCCTACCTTCCCGATATGTTTCATGGTTGTACTTGGATATTATTTGCTTTGGAACATCAAGAAGAAGTACATTACTCGGAACCTTTGTCTTCTGTCGATTGGTGACGATCCATTGCTTATCGTTCATTGTCACAATATTATCTGGTTTCAGATTGGCGACATCAATGTAGGCAAGCCCCGTAAAACAAGAAAATAAGAATATATCCCTTACAACTTCGAGTCTTTTAACATGGGAGAGGTCTTTGTCAGCCATAATTGCTAACTCTTCTTCCGAAAGGAATCCTCTATCTACCGGTTTAGCATGAAAGTGAATGTCGAGAAATGGGTCATGTAAGATATAGCCTCGTTTTTGAGCATAAATAGTCATTGTTTTCAGAAGCTTCAATTTTTTCTGTGCTGTGTTGTGGGCAATATTTAGCTTTGACTTCAGGTAAAGCTCAAAATCTTCTACAACTGAGGGTGTGAATTCAATAATAGCCAAATCACTCTTGTGATATTCGGCACTTAGAAAATCTCCAAACTGTCTAGTTACTAAGTCGTACTTTTGATAAGTAGCCTTAACCATCGACTTCCCAACTTGTTGAGAGATACCCTCATTGTACTTTTCAAATATCGGGATAATGGAGCTGAACTCCTTGTCATACCCTAAGAATTTAGCCTTAAAAGACTCAGCTGTCAAGTCTTCTTGAAACTCACACTTTCTAAAGAGTTCTTGTGCAGCTGCAGACAGAGAGTCTAAAGAAGCATTAACTTCAATGGCTTCTGCTGTTCTTCCTTTTGCCCTGCTGGTCTGGTTACTCCATAGGGTCTTCTTTACAGCCAGTCGAGTAGACCCAAGGTTCGCCATACCACCGTTGATGTTAACTCGCATCATTATTGGTGATTTTCCCTCTTTGTTCTCGTAGTTTGAGCGTAGGTAGTAGGACACCTTAAATTGATTCTTCATGTCACTTAATTTTAATGTAGCACTAAGAGTCTTTTATGTAGCAAAAACATGGTTTATTGCTACAGTTTTTCACCCTCTCGAATTGCCACAAAGTTAGTAATAAAGTCTCTGAAAGATAGCGAGTTGTAGTATTCAATTTGGTGTTCATTTTGTAGTCATTGCTACAATTTCAGGTCGTGCATTTTTTGTGTAGCAGAAAATGTAGCAGAAAAGTGGTCTATTGATGACTATCTAACCCCCACAAAAGATATTCAGTGGTATGCACTGAAATAAGAAAAGTCGCTGTAAAGACCTGCTTTACAACGACTTTTCGATTGATTTTGAAGCCTAGTTTGACTACTCTCGTAGGTCACTTTTTAGCTTCTTGCGGTATGGACGGGACTCGAACCCGCGACCCCCTGCGTGACAGGCAGGTATTCTAACCAGCTGAACTACCACACCGTTGCTTTCTGGTCTCATTGTTTCCTTTTGCTCTGCAAAGATACATACAAAAAATGATACGTACAAATTTTTATCAAAAAAAAATTTTTTATCCGAAACCCAAAAAGCTACATATAAGGGGGGTAAAACGAAAGGTACATTTAGGGGGGAGGAAGGAAAGTTGGGGGAATGATGATGGATAGTGGGATGTTAGGGGGTTGAGGTTTTTTGGCGTTTGAAAACGAAAAGTACATTTGCTTTAATTTCGGTTTAATTTTGGGTTAACTTCGGGTTAATTTTTGGATGATTTATGGGGCTCTCAATTGAGGGCCTCTTTTGTTTTGTATTTATGGGGGTACTGGAGGTGTTATTGTGCGTTGTGAAAAGGGATTGGTGTAGATTTAGAGGGGTTTTAATAAGAAGACATAAATAGGGTTTACAAGGGAGATTAAAGGGTGTTTATGTGGCTTGGAGGCAAAAGCACTTAAAAACTAAAAGTACATGAGTTAGCCCCAAGGTAACCCCAAAAGTAGCCCCAAAATAGCCGTGGAACATACCCTATAATGCAGAAAACCGCGTTAAATTGAGTTAAAAACACGAGATAGCACCCCACCTAATGGTTAAAATGGAGTTTTTGAGGTCGTGGAACATTTATGGAGGTTGCATTGATTATCAGTGAGTTAGGTGAGTGAAAACGAGAAAAAAGGGGAGAAAAAGGTGGAGAAAGGGTAAAAACTTCGTGTACTTTTTGATTTTTCTAAGACTATTGGATAAGGGCAATCTAATACGTAGATTGCTGGATTTAGAATTTGTTACGTAAGCTCGTTTGCTGCTTGCCCCTTACAATTAGCAGTCTTGTGGCTTATTCTCTCTTCAAAAATCAGATAGAAGTAGGTATAAAAATAGGCTTAAGCAACCTATTGATTTGATCATGAGATTGTCTGTAATACTTTTAAACTTACTTCCTTCTTGTTTTTTGGTCGTTTATTTTACAAATTAGGTCTAAAAATAGATGGTGATTATTCTTGTGAAATCCTTGAATATCATTGGTCAGAGCATTAGAAGGCTTGAACATCTCTGATTTAAAGTTATTCATGTATGACTCATCATTCGTAATTAACTCTCTTAAATCAGCTTGGAAAGGCTTTAAAAATGAGCTGTCAATCCCATACATTTCACTTGCCTTCTTCAAAAGGGCATCGGCTTCAATATTGAATGACTTAAACCATGATAAAATTAATCTCGGATTTATACCTTCTTCCAATATTTTAGAGTATAAAAGATCATACTTATCGCTCAGCTTGTCAATTCTTTTAATCAGAATGTCTTTAATTGTCCTTTCTGCAGTTAGAACAGTTTGCAGAGTATAGCCTACCCAGATGGCTACAAATACCCCAGCAATTGAAACTAAAACACCAACAGCATCAATCCAGTCTGAAATATTCATAATCAATTACTCTTAGCAACCCAATTATCTTTCACAAGTTTACCATTAACAAGTCTAAACCAAGGGGCATGGTCTTCAGTGATTGTTGGAGCATCCTCTTTCTTCCTTCTTTTTTCCCACTCAATAAACGTCTTTTCTTCGAGCATCTTCTTCCAATGTGGTTCAAGGTTAGAAATGATTTGGATGTGTTTTTTTACTATATCCAAAGTGAAGTCATATACCAAGTTTCCAAATGCCTCATCAAGAAATGATGAAGCATAACCATCTGTATTATCAAGATCTACTTGGAGTATAGCATTGTCTTTAACAGTCTTCGCAAATTCTTCGTTCAAAATAGTATGATAATACTCTTCTCCTGAAGCTTCACTTATTTTGCAGTGGCGTAATCCTGGGTATTCTGTAAAGTCGACTATTCTTAGCTTATTCATTGTTATTCTTTTCAATCATTTTCATCATTCAACATATTCTCAATACACTCTCTTGTAATCTTCCATTGGTACATTGTACCCTGAAAAGGAACTGATAAGACTCTTGACTTTTTCTTGTCAACAAAGTCAAGTATAACATTATTGGTTATCACGTACAAATCTAAGATTTTTCTTTCATCAAAGGCTGCTTTTACAGAAATAAGTCCTTTTGCTCTGTTGATCTCCCCAGTTGATGACCCATATTTCATCCTGAAGGCGTTCTCTAGGATTCGGACAGGTTTATTTGCAATAAATAATTCCTGTAATTTGTGAGTGAATTTCCTTCTAATCGTTGAAATAATCCCTCTACCCAAGTCTACCGCTGTGAATGTAACAGACTCCTCCTCCATGTACATCCCGACAAGTCTCATTTTCCCTCTTGCACTACTCCATTCTACTGAATTTCCGCAAATTTCTGTAAAGAGAGTGCTTATTCGTTGTAATCTAATTCTTTCTCCAGTTAAATTCTGAGAAGCCTTTCTGAAGAGGAGAGACATGTTCTTTCTTTCTTCAATCGTAAACTTCCCTTTTTCTGTTTGTATTTTAATGTGTTCTGCTTTTTCAGCCTTCTTGAAAGGATTCCCGTTCTGATCCTTCATGTAGTCCAAGAAACCAGAATCCTCAAAGAATTTCCTACATTCTTTGTTCTTTGGGAATGTCCCCCAAAAAGTTATTCCTTTGTCTCTTTGGTGGTTTGAAATAGCAATAAGAAGACTTATACTTGCATAGTCAATATTCTCAACTCCTTCCATTTCTAGGAAAATCACCCTGTGCAATGGTGTAATCTGTGATGCGTTTTGCTCACTTCTAATCTCATTGAAGAACTTGAGACATTCATCTGTATTGTGCATAAGTCGGAAATCAGTTGGAACTACAATTGGTGGTTTTCTTATGCGTTTATTACTTGGAACATGTCTTTGTTTTTGAAAACTTTTTCTTCTGTTTTTTGTCTTTCTTTTATGAGTAAGATTTCTCTTGTGCAATCTTTCTGCATGAGCTCTATTCCTTTTCTTGTATTTTGACTCTGAGACAAGTTTTTTCATCTATACAATATATGGTATCTAGATATTTTTGAAGGGTTAGTAGCCAGTGAGTTTGATGGAGGCGACGGCAATGAAGAGGTGGCGGACTTTGGATATTTCGATCTCGAAGTCGTCATAAGCTGCATTGTCGCTCTGGGCGATCCAGAATTTATTTTGAAGTGATTTGTCTGGGTGTCTTCTTAGCCTTTTAATAAAGGTGAGGTAATTGTCATCATCATTATCAATTACGATTGCAAACACTTCTCCGAATGGAATATTAACCGTTGGATATTGTCGGTCAAATTGTATTTTCCTAATGGCTACTTTGCTACCCGCTGGGTATGAGCTGGACATTGAATCACCCTCAACTTCGATAATCATATCCGCCTTTGTATTAGGGAGAGCCCAATATGCTTTAATGGTATCGGTACTGATCATATTTCCAACTTCTCCACCCCTAAAAGTATCAGTGTATTCAGGTATCAGCGACATACCTAATCCCTTGGCTACTTCATAGTCCTCTTTATTTTCAAGATAAGTTCCATTGACGGAATTACTTTCACGAAACATATCTCCTTTTCCAGTGATAAGCCATTCGGGAGAAAGTTCACTAAACCTTTCGTATAAGAGCTCAATATCAAATGTTCCTCTATTAAACCAGTTGTTTAATGCCTGTGGAGACATACCTAATTTCTCTGCAAAGTCAGTCTTTGTGCCATTCGAGAAGTGCTTAATTAACTTATAAAGCTGCTCGAGTCGTCTATCATTTACTCCCATAAAGAATATTTTATACCCAAAATGTTTGGCAGTTATAAACATTTCGTTTATATTTGCATTGGTGTTTATAATTAAACACGGTTGTAAATATACTTAAAATAATTTATGCGTATGGAAAGAAGAATTTTGGTGACCCCCGAGGGTCGTGATTTCTTGATGAGATCGTTTGCTGTTAGCGAGCAGATGATAAGCTATGCACTCAACTACAAGCGTCATTCAGATTTGGCCCAGAAGATTAGATCTCTCGCCCTCCAGAGGGGCGGTAAGCTCGTAACCGAAGAGATGGTAACTATCTATGAGAGTAATGGTGATATGATCCAAACTTGGGGTAATCGTGCCCGCTTGGTTGCAAATATGAAGAGTGGAGATGTCATGGTGTACATTGATGGTCAGCTTGACCGCCAGTTCAAGAATATGAGTATTGCTGAGCTCATGAAAGAGCAAAATAGAATCTCATTACTTTTGGGAAGTAGAGGTTAAACTTACTTTGAATATCATAATGGTTCATTTAGAGATTTGTAGTCCCTACAAATATAAGGAATAAAGAAAGGAGTAGTGTATGTATCAGATGGTAGATAATACTTTGGTGCTGTCGGTGAATGATTGGTGTAAGGCGGGTTTGACTTACAAACAGTTTAACCATGATAGCTACCGTGGGTATTTGGATATCTACCAGCGTGGCATCAATGGTAATACACTTATTGATGTCAAGAGCATCAAGCGTAAGGATCGCTTAGAGGTGATTGAGGCTGCGTATGGCAAAATCCAAAAGGCTGAAACGAACTCTGTATTTTATGTTGAACGAGACCAAGGGGCAGTGGAGTTTTTCACTTCTTTTCTGAAAGAAGATGGATCTAAGTTAGATGATGATCAAATCCTAAAGTATATCAATCGAGCATCCATCTTTGAGGGCGTAAAAAGAGGTTTGGAGACACAGCGAGCTGCGAGAGCACGAAGTGGTAAGAGGTTGCTGATGGGGAAGTTTTGGAAGCAAGCGTGTCAATGGTATGGCGAACAATTGAATGACTATCCAGCGGATGAAATTAAGAATGCGAGAAGCTTTGAAAGAGCTTTTAAAGCTTATATAAAAGAGGGTTATCAATCGATATTACATAAAAACCTTGGTAATGATTCAGCGAGATTGGTAAGTGCAAGGATGGAGAATTTATTTTTGGCTATCTATCGTATTTATCACAAGCCATTTGTTACAGATGTTCATAGGATTTACATGGAGTTTGTATGTGGTACAAAAGAGCTATTTGATAAGGAGACTGGGGAGATTTTCAAGCCAGAGGACTTTCGGTATAAAGGTAGAGCTATCGAGGTGAGCGAGGCTACTATATGGAATTACCTGAAGAATGTGCTCAACAATACCTCTATATACGATGATCGCAATGGTAACTTCGATTATGTGAATAAGAGACGACCAAAGCACAAGCGTAAGGTGGGTAAATACTCGCTGAGTAAGATTACCATGGACGACGTGGCTATAAGCCGTAAGAGCGATAAGGAGTGGGTATATAAATATATTGCTGTGGATGTGGTGAGTGGCTATATTTTCAGACCTCCATACATTGTTGGTAAGCCAACGATTGATACGGTGATTGAGTGCTTTCGGTATATGTTTTGCGAACTCATAGAGCTGGGGCTACCGATGCCAGGCGAGCTGGAGGTGGAGAATCACTTGATGCGAGATATCCCTTGGCTTAATGAACTTTTCCCCTTTGTAAGATTCTGTTCGTCTGCAACAGAGAAGCGTGCAGAACATACCAATAGGCAGTTTAAATATGGTATTTCAAAGAGAAATGGGCACACAAGAGGTAGATGGTACGCCAGCCATGAGGCATACAGGAGCACTCGCTATAAAGTAGATGGTGATATGGTAGAGCCTGAATACTCAGTAGATGCAATCATCTGTGATGACCTGAATGATATTGAAGAGTACAATAATGAGCTACACCCGCTGCAGAAGACCTACCCAGGGATGACTCGAAAGGAGGTACTACTCCAGCAGTATAACCCAAATCTGAAGCCCATCGACCAAGCTTATCTATATAAGTTTATCGGTAATGAAACATCCACAAGTATCTATAACAATGACTACTGCCCACTGCAGTATGAGCAATTTACACTTAAGAATTTTGAGGATTTGAAGAGGCTTAAACCTAATAACTATAAGGTGACGGCATTTTGGCTACCCGAGGAGGATGGTAGTATCAAAAATGCCTACTTATACCAAGATGGTAAGTATATCGGTGAGGTCATAAATAGTACTCAATATCAGTACAATGAAAATAAGATTGAGCAAACAGAAGAGGATAGAGCCAATATGCTATATCAAGATAAGCGTAATGCCAAGTTTGACAAATTAATAAGAGATAGAAAAAAAGAAATCTACAAGGTTGGCTGGATGGATGCTCAAGATGCACAGCTATTGGATGATGTGGAGGTGGAAGTACTGGAGGGCGTGCAACCTAAGGGGTATGAGGAGGATGAATTTACTCGGATTGAGAATGTGAATTTTGGTGCCCAAGCGATTGGTGATATGTAATGAATAATAGTATGGATATAGAAGTGAAAATGAGGTTTCCCACAATGACCAGGGATGAATTTTTAAGAGTATTCGATGATGGTGATTGTAAGAGTAATGCCATGAAACAGGTTATTGATTGGGTTCGAGTCCTGCCTAAGTATGCAAAAATACGTATCGATAAAGACTTTACATCAGGTGAATTGTCTTTTACTCGAGTGGATAGAAAGAGGAGAAAGAAAAAAAGCAAGAATTAAATCACTTATAAACAAGGATTAAATATGATTACTGAAGAATTAAAAAACCGAATTGTCAAAGAGATGTTGAAGCGTCGGAAAAACTTCAGCGGAAGCGATGCAAAGTATGCGACATCCTTAGGTATCAACTCTGCACAGTACAGCAGAGTGAAGAATGGTGAGAGAGAGCGAGTGCTGAGCGATGCTACTTGGCTTCTCCTAGCTCGTAAGCTTGATGTGGGTGTGGAGCGAGAGATTGATTGGGTACCTGTGCGTACCCCAGTGTATGATTATATCACCGCTCAGCTGGAGGTGTGCCAACGCCAAAGCATCAGTGCTATTATGTGTGATCTCGCTGATATAGGTAAAACCTACACGGCGACTCAATACGTGAAAAATCATAAGAATGCAGTGCTGATCGATTGCAGTCAAGTGAAGACCAAGCGAAGCTTAATCAAGCAGATTGCCAAAGAGTTTGGTGTACAGACTGTTGGTAAGTATAGCGAACTGTATGAGGATTTGATTTTTTATCTTAAGACCATAGAAAATCCACTCATCATTTTGGACGAAGCTGGAGACCTCCAGTATGATGCTTTCCTAGAGATTAAAGCTTTATGGAATGCTACCGAGAATGTGTGTGGCTTTTATATGATGGGTGCAGACGGATTGGAAGCAAAAATGAAGCGAGCAATAGAGAATAAGAAGGTGGGATATACTGAGATATTTTCACGATTTGGAAAGCGATTTGGGAAGGTCATTGCTGATGGCGATGATGGCAAATTGATCATCAATGCCAGTGCTATGAAAATTATTAAAGCCAATGCACCAGAGGGGGCTGATGTACGTAAGATTTTGAACGGGACGATGGACGGAGAGGGTAGAGCGTGTCTGAGAAGAATTTCTGTGGAACTTAATAAGCTTAGAGTGTGAAATGAAGCGTGCCCTGAGTGTCCATAATGTGATTAAAGCAAAATTCAAAACCCTCGACTTTGAGGGTGAATGGTTGGCCGCATGCGGTCGTCCTGAATTTTGCGGCACATGGTTTATTTACGGGGCTCCCAAAAATGGCAAGACCTCATTTGCGATGATGTTGGCTAAGTATATGACCAACTTTGGGAAAGGGGCTTATAACAGTATTGAAGAGGGTTTAAGCCTTTCGATTCAGATGGCTATGGAGCGAGTGGATATGGCTGCTGCAGGTAACAAGATGGTGCTTCTTGACAAGATGGAAATTGGCGAAATGGTCAAATGGTTAGAGCGGAGAGATAGCCCTGACTTTGTGGTGATAGACTCGGTACAATTCGCAGGATTGAAATTTGATGATTATAAGGAGATCAAAGAGAAGTACCCAGAAAAGTTATTTATCTATGTGAGCCATGTAGATGGAAAGCAACCTGATGGTAATGATGCGAAAAGAATTTGGAGGGATGCCAATATAGCTTTTAGAATTGAGGGCTTTAGGGCTTTTCCGACTGGGAGATACGGTGGCGGGGAGTACATCAATGTAAGTGAAGAGTTAGCAGCTAATTTTTGGGGATTGGAGGTATAGCATGGCATACAATAGGAGATTTTTCTATAAACGAGTGTTGGAGATGCAACGGACTGTGTTGCAAGTGCAGGAAGAGCACAAGGGATTGCCCTTAGTGGAAATTTACAGGCAGTATATCAAAGATCAATTTCACATTAGTAAATCAACCTTTGACCGTTGGCTTTCGATTCCAGCGGGAAGTAAGCTTGCCATGATGGATAAGGATAAAAAGAATTATAAAAAAAAAGGATTTTTTGATTGGGATGTATGATGACAAAAGAACTTGAAATAAATAAAGTTTATGGCTACATACGTGTAAGTAGTGATAAGCAGACTGTTGAAAATCAGAGACACGAAATCAAGCTATTTGCTGAGCGTAAAGGTCTGGTGGTTAATAGTTGGATTGAGGAGACAATTTCAGGAACGAAGTCGTATAACAAACGTAGACTTGGTGATCTTCTAAAAAATATCAAGAAAGATGACTTAATCATCTCTTCTGAGCTCTCAAGGCTTGGTCGAAACTTATTTATGATTATGGAAATATTATCCCTAATCATGAAAAAGGAAGCATACATCTGGACAATTAAAGACAACTATAGGCTTGGCGATGATATACAAAGCAAAGTGCTTGCTTTCGCATTTGGGTTATCAGCTGAGATTGAAAGAAATCTAATTTCACAACGTACATCTGAAGCATTGAAAGCGAAGCGGGCAAATGGAGCTGTGCTTGGAAGACCAAAAGGAAGGAGTAGTACAATTACAAAAAATCCATGTTTTAAAAAAGATGAGTTGATAGTGAGTCTTTTGGCATTGAACGCTTCTAAAAGACAAATATCGAAGATTATAAAAGTTAACAGAAACACACTTGCTCGATACCTTGAAAATACAGAGCCATATAGAGATGAATTTGGAGTGTTTAATCATATACAATATGACAAAGATAATATCACGAAATCAGCAGACAAATCTGAATATCTTAATCGTATTCACTACGACTTGACAAAGAAAGGATTGACTCTTGAGCAAAGCTGTAAGAAGCTAAAAGTAAACGTAAACGATGCAAGAATATTAATGAATGAACGGGGTTTTGCTGAAATATAAAGTAGATAAATTGTTAAAACTGACAGGCTTTGGCAAAGAGTTTGGTTCAGTTGGAATTGATTATTGCTTGACATTTGGGTTGGGATTTTTAGTAATCAAACCTGAGGTACTCTTGGAGTTTTGTGAACAGGCTGGTATGAAAGAAAATGAAAGTATGCAAGAATTTTTCACCAGAACACGAGGAGCTAATAAAGCAAAAATGATAGAGGAAATTATTGGAGCAAAATTGGATAGTAATCGTTGATTTAAGTTTGAATGTAAAGTTATGTTGCAAATCGAACTACATAAGAAGTTTAAGTTGAATCTTAGTCGAGTAGAGATTGAGTCGGTATTGAGGATGCTCCTTTGGTATATCTATACCCGTGAAATTCCTTGTAGATCAATCATTGAGCTCGCTAATATTCAGAGGGCAATTAAGTTAGGTCAGCGGTTAGAAAATAGGCTTTTCAGTATGGAAAAAAGCAAATGTAAATTGACACTTAATATACAGGAGGCGAGCACTATTTATTCAATTATGGAATTACTCTCCTCTTCTGAATTAGGAGCTCTTGATCAAGTGGTTGTTATGAAGGTTAATGATATGATATATAGAGGTGTGTAGTATGGTAAAAAGAGATTACAAAGACATCTGGGCGATGCTCACAAGGATTGCTGGACCATTAGGTAAGGAGGATCTCAAGGAGATCATGTGCGAATCAGTGAGTGATGGGCGTACAAATAGCCTGACTGAACTTAGTGAGGTGGAGTTGACAGCTCTAAGGGTTGAGCTCAAGAAGCAGACAAAAAGTGGCTATGGAAGTAATCCAGATCTTAAGAAGAAACGTGGTCAAGTGCTCAGACAATTGCAAAAGTATGGTATTGACACCCGAAATTGGGATGCAGTAAATGCTTTCTGTAGGGATAGTAGAATTGCAGGGAAGGAGTTTGGTCAGCTTAAAATTGAGGAGTTGGAGGAGATACGTAGGAAGATGTACTCTATCAATAGGAAAAATAGAGAGCGTAAGAGTGAAAAGGTAGAGGTGACTGTAAAGCGGTCAAAGCCTAAACGTAAAAAGCTGATGATCTATAGCCCTATGCCTTTGAGTGAGATGGTTGGAAATAGTAAATATTATAATTGAATGAAGTATGGAAGAGATTAAGAAGGTAGAGATGACGGCGGAGGAGTACCAGGAATACCTCGCCATGAAAAAGAAGAGAGCAGCGGAGGAGGCTAAAGAAAAGAGGAAAGCAGATCTTGAAGCTTACCGCCAGTTGGTTGATACCACCCTTGTGGATGTGTCCGCAATACTGATTGATAAGAGTAGAGAGCTATCTGCTACCAAAGCATACGTACTAGAGCTCTTTAGGGAGGTGATACGGATGAAGCAAGATGTGGTTGGTCTAAAGGAGGGAGGGCAATTCAGCCACACCTTTACCGATAGCGATAGCACTGTACGTATCACTATTGGCTACAACACGGTAGATGGTTACCTAGATACGGTAAATGAGGGCATTGCGATGGTGCGTGAGTACATCGAGAGCCTTGGCAATGATGATAATAGTCAGACACTCGTGCAAATGATCCTGCAACTGCTATCTACTGACCAGCAAGGCAACCTCAAGGCAAGTCGTGTGGTACAGCTGAGAAAGTATGCCAATGAGAGCGGCAATGAGCGATTTATTGAGGGTGTGGAGCTCATCGAAAGTGCGTACCTACCACAAAAAACAAAGCAGTATATCCGCCTAGATATTAGAGATGCAAAGACAAATGCTTGGCGACCTGTGCCACTCTCTTTGACGGATGCAGAGCCAGAGATTAAAAGTGATCATAAGGAGGAGTAGTGTATGAATGATAAAGTAGTGCGTAAGCAAAAGTATGCGGTTCACCTCTTTCAGGTCAATAGACCATGCTTTTCGCAGCAAAGATGCTTGGAAATTGTCGCTGCTCGAGCTGGATATACGACCACCACCGAGGTTAAGAAGTTGTTGGAGCGAAAAGGTAAACTGTGGTAAAAGTAAGATGATATGATAATAGCAGTAGATTTTGACGGAGTGATAAATGCCAGCCCTTACCCCAATGTGGGGGTGCTGGTGGGGGGAGCCAAGGATGCCATGCAGGAGCTGAAGAGGCGGGGGCATCATCTTATTATATGGACGTGCAGAGAGGGGCAAGATCAGACCGATGCCATTAACTTTTTGCTGGAGAAGGGTATCCCCTTTGACAACATCAATTGTAACGCTCGAGAGAACTTCGAGCGCTACTCGAATGATTGCCGAAAAGTGTATGCCGACCTCTACATTGATGATCGTAACCTCGGTGGCTTCCCCGGCTGGAAGGAGGCTCTAAGGCTCATCGATGAGGGCACGAACGAGGAAAAATGCAACCCCTATGAGGGATGTTTTGGATATTAGTAATTTCTTTTTTTCATAATTGTATAGTGATTAATGAGGAGTGGGAAATGCAGTGATGCACGTCCCACTCTGCTTTTTGCTGAATAAACGTTATATTTGTGAGAAGAAGGTAGATGGGATGGGAAAAGTACACAAAAATACACGTAAGATGTCGCTGATCATACAGGAGATTGTGGAGGCGAACTATGAGCCAGGTCGGCAAGATCGCTCCAAGGAGTGGGTGTACCGCTCTATTGTCCAGCACATCTACCCGATGAGCCGCCGCACCTTCTACCGCCACCTGCAGCGGGCAAAAGAGAGCGAAAGCAATCCACCGATGCCACGCCAACGTTCGCTCTTTGACTAAACTTGAATAAAGGTGGTTTCGAAATCTAATCGATAGACAAATAAACCATTGCTCTGTCGCTCACGCTCCTGACTGATACGAGAGAGAGGACTAAAGGATTCTTTACCTGTAAATCCCTGCAGGCACTCCCGCACCTCCTCCACAAGGTCGTAAATCTGTAGTGATCTCGACCGCTCCGATTGGTGCGCTGCCGTACGCATGTAGGTGTCATCTGCGATGCGGATAGTTACCCTCGCATTGCATAGCTGAGAGACTTCAGTAATGTCCTGCTGGCGGTTCACAGAAATAGTAATAAGTGCGGCTGGGTAGGCGATGGGTGGTCGCTGGGTTTCCGCGAATCCCACTTCGAGCTGGCCAGTATCCATGTCGATGTATTTAAGCTGAGTGATGGTCTGTAGTTGCCCGAGGAGGGCGGTGTAAATTGGTTTCATTTCTTTACGATGTCTAATATTTTACTATATATTTTCTCTTCGATTTTACGCATGAGCACCTTGCTACGCCCTATAAATGGGCGTGTTGGCATGGTGAATGGCTTTTTGCCGTAGATCTTTGCTGGTTGGCCGTACTGATGCACTGCAGCATAAGGAGCACTATTGGAGACACGCACCCCATCAGGGAGGTAGGTGTATCGGATAGAGTCTTTGAGTAAGCCTGTTTCGCCATTCAGGATAGGTGCACTGGTCCGCTCAAGACTAAACTTCCTCGTTTGCCCCGAGTGTCCAAACCAGGGCGATTCGGGCTTCCGTCGCTCCACCTCCTTCCAAGGGTTGAGGGTCTCATCGGTAAAGCCCTCATTCTCGAAGCTTGCTTTGAAATGTGCTACCGCTTCCGTGCCCACAATATCTTTAGTAGCATTTGAGCGGAGAAACTCTTGCAATTCCTGCTTCTTAGCTTCTATCACTTTTCCAAAGTCTTGAATATCCATTGTTTGTTCATATTAAATTGTTTACGTACCTTTGTGGTGCACTCAAGAACTCTTGAGTGAATGGTGAGATCGGAAAACATAGACACCGATCGCGCCCCCTGGCAGTGAAGTAAGGTTTATTCCCTGACTTCACTGTTCTTTTTTTATTCTTAAAATCTTCCTGATATCACTAACCTTGTATTTCTTTGTTGTTCCATCAGAGAGCAAAAACGTAACTTGTTTAATATTCTTCGCTCTCCCTTTCTGAAAAGCAGCTTTCGTACCTTCCCATATGGTTGAGTATATTAGTGGCGATTTAATATAGATTACAACCTCATAAGAATTTTGCTTTTGAGCTTCCTTTATAGCGTTTTGCACTGAGGTTTTACTCATACTTTCCAAGACCTTTATATCCAAAAAAGCCCTTTTGGATAAGTCAAATCCATCAGGATTCTTGTCGCCATCATTAATGACAGGCAAAGCCCTTACTTTCCTGCCATATTGCTTCGCGAGTATAGTAAGCACCTTTTCATTCTTCGCCTGCTCAGAGCCGTTTTGGTATCTTCCGTCTGGCTTTTCTAAGTATCCACCACTTTTGAAGTTCTTACGCTTAAATACCCAGTTTTCATACCTTCGTAGTCGTTCGATCATATTCGCCTGCTGGTGCATCTGGCAGAGTTCGTCGCCAGTGCCATCTGACACCAGTCCTTGGCGGCGGCACTCGGGGCAGGTGGCTACGCCCTTGCCCTTGAGGTATGGGTGTTCGTTAAGCTTAACAAACTCGGCTGTTTTGCCCGGATTGTTTTGAAATGTTGGAGGTATCATTTGGGTGATCTTAGGCACACCCGTTGCAGGCTTATCTGTAGGGCGGAAGCTGCATTGGCAATTCCAGTCCCACGGCGGAAGGTAGATATCCCAAAATGGGTCCTCTATCGGTAGAATGGTCCCAACCAGTTCGAGGTGCTCCTCCCGCTTATCTCGTGCATTACTGACGAGATACTCCAAATTTGGGTAAGTATCTTTTGATCGGAGGGCATCTTGGTAGTTGGCGGCCGATCGTGCAGAGCGTACGGCGGTATTGTATTCCGTGCGGAGCCACTGTTCATTCCACTTGATATTGACTGCCTTGACCGCCTTGCGGAACTCTCTAAATGAGCGTAGATTGCCCTTCTCGTCGAGGAGCATCGACACCAGTAGCTTTTGTTCGGCATGTGCCTTAAAGGCTGCAAAAACGCCCGTATTGTACTTAAACTGTTCAAGGAAGCCTTGCTCAGGCTTGCCAAACTCAGGCGATGCAAATGCAGAGTCCACCGCATGCTGTAGTGGCTCATTGGTTACTCTAAAAAGCGATGGAGAGAGGGTCTTCTTGGACTCCTCTACCAGCGCTTCGCCGTATACCTCCTTAAGTGCCTCCTCGAAGAGTTTGTCAATATTGATGGAGTAGTCGTCAGCGAGTTGAATGTCCCCCGTAATAGAGTGCTTCAATCTCAGCCACCAAGGCGTCCGAGGAACTTCCAGGGCTTTTTTTTTTGAAACTGCAAGAGTTACATCATGCAGCTTATTATCGGGTTGCTCCTCCTTTTTTGGCTCCTTCGGCTCCTCTTCTTCAGGCTTCTCCTCCTTTTTGCCTGTGGTTGGCTCGTCTCCATCGGGTGCAGGTATGCCGTAGCGATCCCGCAGGTAACTCTCAGGTATCGCCATTAGTGTAGAGAGCTGAACGAGGTCATTGACCGATGTTTGCTCCATAGAGCTTGGGAAGACAAAGCGGCCACCACTCACGGGCAATCCTCGCTCCTCAAGGAAAGGTAACACCTGACTATTGAGGATACGCTGCACATACTTCTGGTCGCTCTTAAATAGCGACTCCTCCACCTCCATGTGTACCTCACCCAGCGATCGTGCCCCCTTATCCCCTGCGATGGTGGTGAGCGTTTGCCCGAGTAGACTGATTAATATCTCCTCGTTACATGCTTTTCTGAACTCGTCGAATGATGTCCCGCTGGTTGCCTTGGTCTCCCGAATGTCTATCTCCGCACCGTCTGGCACTACCATGTAGGAGGCAGAACCAGCTCGCTCAAGAGCTTGCTCGAGTACCCGCCGAGATGCTTGGTCGTAAGAGTTGTATTTACCAATACGCATGGGCATCCCGAAGAGCTCTATCCACTGTGCCCAATCCCCAAAGCCCCCACGCTTAAAGATAGCATACGGGATGCCTTTGAGGATTAGCCCCCAATAGCGAGGCTTACCGCACACGATCAGCGAGCGCTCCCCCTCGTAAGGGATTACCTTCTCCTCATTAGCGAGGTCAAGGATGATGCCCTTCCGCTCCAAGGAGATATGCTTTGGCGGTATGCCAGCCACCACCAGCCCATTATCATTAAAACTCAGCTCCACAGCGGAGCGACCATAAAATCGAGACTTGGCAATCTCCTTGAGTAGATCCTCAAAAGCAATCGTATCCATGAGGTCATCCATCACCTCTACAGGTTTGCCCTTGCTGTCAGCAAATACCAAATCGGAGAGAGCCACCGCATTGGTACGCTTATCCACCCCATGCGATAGGTATGGATCCAGCAGCATATCATCATACATGTCATAGAGGGTAGAGGTGCGTCCGTAGTCAGCACTACGTAGTGCCGAGCGCCAAGCACTCGCCTCCCACACATTGCGTCGGATGGGCTTAATCACCAAATCTTGTATCACGGTGCCAGTCTGAGCTGGTTTTTTACTCTTTTTCTTTGCCATATCAATAGTGGTTATTGCGTTTAGGGTTGGATCCAAATAGATAAGTGGTAGGCTGGTCGGGCTCACCATCGCCATCCTCGTCAGGCATCGGGAGGTCTGGGCTTACATCACCCTTTTGCACCGCCTTGAGCCAGTCGATGGCACGGGCATACCTGCCGTGTCTAAAATCGAGGTCGCTTCCCACATTGCAGAGCGTTAGGAAGTGCCAAGCCGCAATATCTTTTGCGAAGGTCAAAAGTAGTGCATTACGCTCCTTGCCTTCCGCACTGAAGATGGCTTCTCGGTCATATTTCCCGAGGTAGCTCCGTATCTCTGCCGTGGCGGTATCGATCGCCGCCAGCATGATGGTGTCATCACCACCACTGATTAGGTCCACATCCTCCTTATAGAGGTGTGTTTTCATCTCTTCGATTGTTATATACATCTCAATACCTTTTACTATTTCTGCGAGCTCCTCCGATGATGATAGCATCGGTCGATACACTCGATAATTTTACATTGGTTTGGAAAATCGCACCCTCCAAGCAGTCGGGTCCATCGGCAGGGGCGGGAAGACCTGGCGATACTGCCAGCATCTGCTCTTCGAGTCGCTGCATGTTGGGATTACCCGATTCGTCGATATTAAATACCAACCTCGATTGTCTATTGAGAGGCTCCAGCGTCGCCTCGATGCGGGCATACTTATCTCCCTTACGGGTGCTGTCGGTGATAATCGGTATCATTCCGCCTTGATTCTCACCGAGCTTCACGGCTAGCGGCTGAAGCACTTGCTCCCACACAGGATCCTGCAGGGAGTTATTCTCGATGAAATAATAGACCACCGTTTTACCCCCATACTTTGCCCGCATATCGTAGTACCATTGGATAAAGTCGCTGTTCTTCGTTTGTTCGAGGCAAGCATCATAGACGTAATATTTACCCGCTTGATAACCTACAGCGATGACTGCCTTATGCGACGCTCCCTTGGCTTTTCTCCCGCTCTTATTGCTCGGTGATGGGTCACCGTACACCACGATAAATGGGAGCGACTTCATCGGCGGACACTTACCCCAGGTGATCTCCTTGAATACTTCGCCCTCTGTGATTGGGTTATTGTAGTACTCCTTCTGGATCGCCACCATAGACATTATGGATAGAGCTTGATCAATGTCCTCCTCGCTATTCTTCTCTGGCCAGGAACTTTTGCCATTGGCATCACGGATATTAACAATGTCCACATAATTAGCCTTTTCCATAGCTCGGGTGATACAGCAATCCTTGGCGATGACATTTCCGCAAAAAACAACTCGGAAATTGCCACTTATAGATCGTGTAGGTATCAGAGCCTCCTCGATCCACTTCCACTTGGTCTTGATGCGGTCGGGATTTCGGCACTCCTCATCCGTATCGATATCATCGATGAGGATGCAGTCAGGGCGTGCCGCTTCATTGCGTGTACCACGAGGGGATTGGCCCGCACCTATCGCCCTAAAGCTCACCCCGCCATTGGTGGTAAATTCGCCCTCCTCCCATGCACCTATTTTGGCTTGCTGTCCGTAGTCATTAATGATACGCTGATTGTACTCGAGCGTAATCTGATAAGGGGTGAGGAGGCGGTCGGCATTGTCCTTAGAGTTAGATACGAGGAGGATATTGCGCATCTCACCAGTTAGTGCCAGCTTGATCACCTCCATCATCGTGCGGGTGGACTTGGCGAGCTCTCTCGACCACGCCCGCACCTCGTACCATCGGGCATTGGCCATAATGCGCTTGGTGGCATCAATGTGAAACTTAGCTGGCTTGGCGGAGTAGTAAGATGGGAAGTAGTAGGCGAACCACTCCTCATCGTTTGCCTCCAGTCGCTTAATTCGCTTGTGCTTATCGCTCTCGCTCTCGGTGGTATCGACCACTGCCGAATTGAGGATGCCCAGTTTGGTCTCCTCCCACTCTTGTAGCCACCTCTTATCATCTGCCGTTAGTCTCTTTGCCATAGCCTATAGTTTGCTCTTGATAAATGCGTCCATCAGCGGTATAAATCGTTTGGCAAGGTCCATATCGGTTACCCTTAGAAAACTCAGAAACTGCTGAAAGGAGCTGATGATTTCTCCCAGCCCAGTCTCCCGCTCCATCTTATCGATAGCGGCCGCAAGCTTATTGATGGCATCAGCCTCCTTGGAGTTGGCAAATCGCTCTCCCTCTGGACGATTACTGATGTTATTGTTGAGCTCCGCCACCTGTCTGTAGAGGTGACCGAGCTGCTCCTCACGAGTTACCGTCAGGCTCGCCTGTAGGAGCTCCCAGTTCTCCCGCTTGATCCATCGATTCACCGTAACGGGCGATACACCCACCCGCTCGGCAATTTCTACCTGCGGGAGGTGCTCTTTTGTGTAAAGGAGTTTTGCCCACTCCTTCTTTTGGGCATTCGTCATTTGTGCCATAATCTCTAAATCTTTACTGCAAAATTGAGCTGAAAAAGCCCCAAAAGAAAAAAGTAGTGCCACTATGGCACTGGTTTTATGAGTGTTAGAAGGTAGTTGCCAACTTTGTGGTGTAATTAATAATAGACGCTATGGCAAAGGATAAACTGATAACATTCGTCTTGCACGACGAGACACTAAATACGCACGGGTTCCGAATGCTCACCTCTGGGGCCAACCTCGAGGAGTTTCACAAAAACCCTGTGATGCTCTGGAACCACGACAATTGGGAGCTACCTATTGGTAGGTGGGAGAACATCCGCATCGAGGGCACCAAGATTTTGGCTGATGCTAATTTTGACCTAAAAGACCCCAAGGCGGCCGAGATTGCCCGCAAGGTTGAGGCTGGATATATCAAAGCCTGTAGCATCGGTGCGTGGGCGGTGGCAAGCTCTACCGATGCATCAGTGATGCTCGCAGGACAAAAGTATGCGACGGTTACCGAGTGGGTGGTACGCGAAGCCTCTATATGCACTATCGGTGCTAATCATAATGCACTCTCAGTGGCGCTCTACGACGCCTACGGCACCAAAATCAATATGGAGAGCAGTACAGACATCGAAACGATTATAACACTAATAGATAAACCAATAACAAAAACAGAAGGTATGAATAAGCAACTACTCGAGCTGCTGAACCTTGCAGACAACTCCAATGAATCAGAGGTGTTGCAGGCGGTGCAGAAGCTCTCACAGACCAATCAGGAGCTATCAGCTGAGCTCAAGGGCATCAAGGAGAAGGAGGCAGCAGCCCTCAAGGAAGAGGCAGTCAAGCTCACCGACGAAGCCATCAAGGCAGGGAAGCTCGCAGCATCTGCCAAGGAGAGTACCCTCCAGCTCTTTGCCCTCAATCATGAGGCAGCAAAAGCGATGATAAATGGACTCCCCGAGCGACCATCCATCGCTAACCAAATCAACAACTCCGACAAAAAGGAGGACGGACTCCTCACCATGAGCTGGACGGAAATCGACAAGGCTAATAGGCTGGCGGAGCTCAAAGAGAAGTACCCCGAAGAGTACCGAGAGAAATTCAAGGAATGCTTCGGACGCGAACCAAGATAAGTAGTAATAATAAAAACAAATAGTTATGGCTTTAGAAAAAGAAATTTGGCTTAAAGATATCGAAGAGGGACTTTACCCTGACGACTCATTTGCGAGCAAGTCCAGAGATGACTCAGAGTATGTCGACCACAAGACGGTGCACATCCCAAATGCAGGAGCTCCTAGCGGAGTGGTAGAAAACAGAACTGAATTGCCTGCCAAGGTGGAGGAACGTAAGGACTACGACGTGACGTACGACCTTTCTGAGTTTACCACTAATCCTATCCGCATCTCGAATGCAGATACGGTACAGCTGTCTTATGACAAGCGACAAAGTGTGATCAGCAGTGACAAAAAGGAGCTGCATCGCAAAACTCACGAAAGCATCCTCCAAAAATGGGCCCCTGTCGGTGATTCTACGCGCATCCTGAAGACATCAGGAGCGGAAGTAGATGCTCATGTCCCAGAGGCGACAGGCAAACGTAAGGCGTTCACTAAGGACGACCTACGGAAAGTCTTTACGAAGATGAATGTGGACGAAATCCCTGCGGAAGGGAGGTACGCATTGATGGATGCAATCATGTACGATCAGTTCATCGAAAGCTTGACCGTCAAGGAGTCTGCCGCATTTTTCTCAGCAGTGGATGTCAAGAAGGGTATCGTCGGCGAGCTTTACGGCTTTAAGATCATGATGCGAAGTACTGCACTCGTCTACAATGGGTACGCATTATCCAAAACACCTGCAGAGACAGACAACGCTGGAGTACTTGCATGGCACGAGGACTATGTATCGCGCGCACTGGGAGAAGTAAAAATGTTTGGAGATGAGGATTCTCCTCTCTACTATGGTGATGTCTATGCTTTCTTGCTTCGCGCAGGTGGAGGAAAACGCCGCAACGACAAGAAGGGTGTATACGCCATCGTACAGGAGGCAATAGCGTGATGTAATGAGAGTACCTCGAGGCATAAGGAATAATAACCCAGGCAATATCCGCATAGGCAATAGCTGGCGTGGCGAGGTGCCTCCAGGTGAGCGCACAGATAGGCAGTTTGAGCAGTTTGTCAGCTTGGAGTACGGTTACCGTGCTCTGCTGATGACGCTCAGAACTTACATCACTAAGCACAAGCGGACGACCCTGCGGGCGATCATTACCCGCTGGGCCCCGAGCAACGAAAACGACACCGAAGCCTACATCCGCCGTGCAGCTGAATACTCTGGCATCTTGCCAGGTAAGATGCTCAAGGCGACAGATAAAGTAGAGCTCTGCAAGCTGGCGTATGCGATTAGCCGTGTGGAAAATGGCAGGTACGTGGGTGATATGGCACTGATCGAGCGTGCCTGGGAGATGATTTAGAAGCCCCCTAACCCCCTAAAGGGGGAATGTGAAAGAGAAAGGTTAATTAATGGATTGGAATTTACTCATAGGTACAGTACTTGGGCTGATCGGCACTCCGATAGCTTGGTTAGCGGGTCGAAGGAAGGCGAATAATGACTTTCTACGGGATCTGCAGGATAGCATCGACCTACTCTCCGAGAAAAATAAATCATTGCTTGAGGAGGTGGTGCAGCTGCGGCTTGAAAACTCACAATTGCAGGTCAACCAGCAGGAGCTGATGCGTCAGCTGGAGGCATTGCGTGAGGAGTCCGAGGCGATGAGTGCTGTGCTGAAGGAGATGAACATATCCATCCCTCGCTCGAGACGTAGAACTACAACGATTAAAAAAGATGATTAAACACTATTTAATACTCATTTTAATGCTCATCGCCCTTGCAGGATGCAGGGCGAAGCAACCTGTGATCCAGCAGGTGCCGATTAAGGAGACCACCCAAGTGGAGCTAAAGACAATTGAGCTACCAGGCGACTCGGTACTCATACGAGTGCCGCTCGAACGGCTTTCAAATGGCACTCAGACATCAGGAGTGTCTGTCTCTCCTAAAGGGCTACAGCTCCTATGGCAATTAAGACAAGGTATGCTCGAGCTACAAGCGAGGCACCCTCCAGAGCGCGTCGAGTACCCCGAAACGACTACCATCAAGGAAGTACCCGTGGAAGTGGTCCGAGAGATAGAAGTGAACCACCTACACTGGTGGCAAAAAGCCTTGATGTGGATCGGGGTAATGGCATCTATATACGGATTTATCCGTGTCTATAAATGGACACCACCGCGTCTATAAACGAATTTACTCATCTATAAACACAAATTAAATGGCATTTCAATACAAGATAATCCAACGAAAGAACAGGCTGAAAGACAATCAAGTGATGCAGTCTGCCATGCAGGTCAATAGAGGGCGTGTACCCATTAGGGATATCGCCAAGCGACTGGAGCAAATCACCTCCCTTGGTCGAGGTGATGTGATGAACGTACTGACGCACCTGGGCGAAGTGGTGGCTGAGTACATCCGACTGGGCTACTCGGTCAATCTCCATGAGTTGGGGACTTTCACACCCCGCCTATCGAGCAGGTCGGTACCCGCTGGCGAGAAGTTTACCGCTGATTACATCAAGGGCGTTAATATGCGGTTTACGCCATCCACCTACATCAAGGATGAGCTCAAGCAGCTACAGCTCGAGTGCTCCGAAAATGTGTGCAGTATTGGCAAAAAAGAAGAGAGTGAAAAAGAGACCAGACCTGCTGAACCGGGATCTGGAGAAGACTTAGGAATTTAAAGTAATAGTAATAGTTATGGAGAAAAATATTCCAATTAGAGCAAGAGTTAAGAGTATCGAATTTGGAGATGAACCTATTGACCTTGATGGATATGATTTGTTTAAGAGCAAGTCAAATAAGCAAGCGTATAAGTTGTATACGCTGGAAAATGATGAGATATTTATTCGTCAAGAACCTTACGAAAAGGATGAGATTCGAGTGAATGAATTAAAAACACCTCTTGAGGTTGATTTTAATTCAAGTGCCATTACATTTCAAGGAACATTTATCTGTAAAGGTAAAAAGGACGAAAGTGGTGGTTATCCATCTCCTTTCGCAGATCTGTATAGTGGCCCGACATCTTATAATCACAATAGTCAGATAAACACTTCTATTTTGATCAGATTGTGGGATGACTCGCTTATCTTCATACCGAACGCTAGAGGATATATACGAATGGATTTAAAATTGGGTAAGGGTGGCATGTTTAAATTCCCATTTTACTTTGAATGCCTTGAGGAAGGAAATGGTGTTGTGATTGATTTCCCAGATAAGAGACCCACTGGTGTAAGCGGAGGGGGCGTAAATACTAGTCCCGATCCAGAAGAAACTGATTCTGGAGACTCAGGTATATAAGTCATTATGAAAAGTAAAGAGATAGATATGCCTATTCTGGCGGCAGATTTACTATTAGAAAGGGGCGTGCGGTTTCGACTGACCGCTCCTTTCTTCTTAAGGTGGATATGTCCACGATATGCAACTATTAGAGCTCTGAAGCTCGGTACGATTATCAAGATAGATAAACTTAGTAGGAGTTGTAGTTTGAGCGAATTGAGTAGTAAGTGGAATAATACAGCTCTATCTGCTGAGCAGGCAGTACCACTCTCCGAAGCTATTGCTCTTGCGGTCCTCAATCACCCCGTGAAGCAGCAGCTATTCTGTAAGCTCTTAGCTTGGCAATTGAGGTGGAGCCTCACTGGCAAATCACTTCTTCAGCTTTGGCAAGTGGTACAAAGCATGAATGATGTAGAGGCTTTTACAAATTCTACCGCCTTGATGATGGCCATAGCAAGCCTCATCAATATGACGGGTCAAAAGAGAAGCGAGCATACAGAGGACTCGAAAGCCCCTTCGGAATTATCGGACAGCTTCGTAGAGAGCTAGGAGTATCCCTCAAGCAATTGCTCTGGGATGAGCCTTGGATAGAGCTCCTGCTCGAATCAGCTGATCAGCTCCGACACAGTAGCGATGAAGAACCTGATGAAGAACCTGATGAATGGGATGAAGCTAATGCTAAAGAGATAGAGAGTAGTAGTGAATTGAAGAATTTCTTGAAGAAATCATGAATACCGAACCAGTATATATAGACTTTGAGCTACGTAGTAATGTAGCGGAAGAAGCAAATAAAGCCACCACATCAGTGGAGGAGCTTGCCCGCACATCGATTGAATCCCGCAAGCAAACTCGAGATGCTCTAGAGATGGAGAAAGCGGTGATGAAAGAGCTTAATGCTACGCTTCTTGAGCAAAAACAAATCCTAAGTGAACTGGAGCAGAAAAAGAAAAGTGGAGGCTCCAGCGTAATAGATAACCAAATCAAAAGTGCTAAGGGTGAAATCGCTGCTATTACCGATGCCATCAAGGAGCAACAAAGCAATGTGGATGCCGCAGAAAAGGCACTTGATAAGCTGAATAATACTTATGGTGAATTAGCTCGACGACAGCGTGGCTTGAAAGCCGAAATGCAAGAATTAATCGCCGCAGGTAAGGGGAATACTCAGGAGTACCATACTCTTAGGAAAGAGCTCGAGGAGCTCTCAAGGGCCACACGAATCGTGAATGAGGAGTCCTCTCGACTCGGACATGGTAGAAGCTGGGATGGAATGGTGCAGGGATTGCAGGGATTGGTGGGCTCGATGTCTGCACTACAAGGTGCTTACTTCGCACTTGGTGGTAGTGCTGATAATTATGCACAAGCCCAAGTGAGGCTACAGAGTGCTATCGCTCTGGTGGTAGGCATCCAGCAAGTGCAAATGAGCTTGGCCAAGGGTTCGGCATTTCAGACACAAGTAGTGGCCAAAGGGACACAGATGTGGGCTACTGCGACTACACGCTTAGCAGCAGCTATGAAAATTTCGACAGCAGCAGCAAAAGCACTTAGCATAGTCATTACTGGTGGCTTGATTGTGGGGCTTACTTTTGTGGTCAATATTATTGGTAAAATCACCGATCGAATTCGTCAGCAACAAAAAGACACGCAAAAACTTGCCGATGCTACATCAAATCATCTTGCCAGCCAAATGGCGACTTGGGGAAAGCTCAATGTGATGTATGAGGAGCTCAAAGCGAATGGAGGTGATGTCTCTCGACTACTTAGTGAGAATAAAAGTGACTTTGAGCAGCTGGGAGTAAGTATTAGTAACACATCGCAAATCGAGCACCTCTTCAAAGAAGGAAAGATTGAATTTGAGGAAGCCTTGAAGTATCGTGCAATGGCTATGGCTAAAATGGAGCTGGCAACCGAGCGATATAAAGAAGCTCTCACCAAAATGATTGAGCACGAGAAGCGTGGCGTGAAGCCTACATTTTGGCAAAATGTGGTCGGTTCGGTAGCTGTAGCGAATGGTGTACAAGGATTGACGGCACAGGGTATGGCGCAAGCCTCTTATGAAAAAAAGAATAAGGCAATTAAAGATGAGTTAAATGATGGATTAAAGCTAATTAAAGAAGCCTGGGATGATGAATCGGTATGGAATAACTTTACGAAAAAAAGTGGACTTGCGGCTCAAAACAAATTGGCATCTGCATCTAAGACAGTGGTAGATTATGCCCAGCAATTAGCATCATTGCAGAAATCAATAGAGGAAGAATTGAGTACATCTATCATCGCTCAAATGCAGGAGGGCACTGCTAGAGAATTAGCAGTGCTGGATGCGAGAAACAAATCAAGAATTGATAAAATAAAGGAGTATGAAGGTAAGCTCAATGACCTTGAATCCAAGTCAAAGATAGATGTATCTAAGCAAAGAGGTCTGCTGAGAGAGTTGGAGCTAGAGCAGCAAAAAGAATATGAAGTAGAGCGACAGCGTATCATGGAAGCATCTCAAAAGGTCATCCAAGAGCTCGAAAAGGAGCTTAACTCCAACTTCCTTACGGATAAGGAAAGAAGATTGGAGGACCTAGAGGATTTCTACAATCAAATGATAGCCGTAGTGAAAGAAAAGGGGGGAACTATCGAAGAGCAAAATAAAACAATTAATGAAATTGAGCTGGCTAGAATGAAAGAGCGCTCAAAGCTACTTCGTGAATTTGAGCTCAAGGACCTTGCATTTCAAGAGCAAATAGCCAATAGGCGAGCTGAAATCGCTAATCAGAGAGGTGGATTTAAGCTGGACACAGATCGGGAGCAGTATAAACTCAACATCCAGCTTGAAGGTGTCGAAAAGCGTATTTCGCAGCTCGAAAAAATGGCTGAAGCAGGTGATGATGTAGCTGAAGCACTTGAGGATGCTAGAGTAGAGCAAGAGCGTCTCAATGGTGAGATTGCTAAAATACCGCTGAAAAGAGTGCAAGAGCTTGGAGATGCCGTAAAGGGTATTTTTGGCTCGATGTCGAAATTGGGTGGGATTATGGGTGAAGTGTTTGGAGAGCTTAGCAATAGGGTGGATGATGTGCTTAAATTGATGGATGATACCCTGAGCCTACCTGAGCGAATAGGAGCTGGTATTTCGGGTTTGGTTGATTTGGTGGGGATGGCGATGAATCAGGCCCGAGAGAATGCAGAAGCGGAAGCTAGATTTGCATCACTAATTGAGAATGCGTACCACCGTGCTGCACTTGCCCGTATAGAAGCTCTAAAGTATAAGCCCTCCAATATTTTCGGAGTCGATAATCCATTTGCTCAAGTAATCGCTGGTGCCAATCAGTATCGCAGTGCCATGGAGGAGCTATCTGCTACGATTGATAGGATGGGTGAAGGCCAAATACAAGTAGGAACTAAAAAAGTAGTCAGTGGGAAAAATATAGCTAAAGGTGCTGGGGGAGGTGCAGCCGCTGGAGCAGCTGTTGGCTCTTTCCTTGGGCCAATAGGTACAGGCATCGGAGCTGCAATTGGAGCTGGAATTGGAGCTATAATTGGTGGACTATTTGGGGCTACCCAGCGTAAGGTAGTTCCGATATTTAACTCACTAATAAGCCAATTCGGAAGTGTCCTAAAGTCTGGTAGTAAAACATTTGAGCTGAACCCCAAAATCATAGAGAATTATGCAAAGCTAGATGATGCCACTAAAAAATTAGTTGATAATTGGGAGCAAATACGAGAAAAAGCCCTCGAAGCCGAAAAGCAAATGGAGGATAGCTTTCGTCAGCTGGCAGGTGATTTAGGAGGGATGCTATCTCAATCTCTTGCAGATGGGTTTCGGTCAAATGATATAGAGGCGGCTCTGAGGGAGTTTGACGGAAAAGTGAGTGAGGTCATCATGCAAATCATAGAGCAGCAGTTATTCGCCACCTACTTTAAGGAGCACTTTGATGCCCTAACAGAAGGAATGAAAGCATCTTTTTCAGTAGGTGGTGATGGTGATATCATTGATGATATTAAAAAGTTTGTTAGGGATTACCGCCAAAACTTAGATGCTTACGAGGATGCTATCCGAGAGGCTGAATCGGAATTGGAAGCGCAGGGATTTGAGATGGATAGTAAGCGAGAAGCTGTCGAAAAAAGGGGATTAGCTCAAGCAAGCCAAGATAGTATCAATGAGCTCATGGGTATTTCCACCAATCAATTACTTCAGCTAAGACTTTTGGTGGAGTTCGAAAAGAAGAAGGAGCTTCAGGATCGTACACAATTTATGCTGCTCCAGTCGATGGCTCGAAACGTGGAAATTATCGCATCCAATTCGGTATTTCTAAGGAGGCTGGAGACGATTGACCAATTTTTGAATAAGATGGATAGAGAAGGAATATTACTTAAAGGATAAATAAATATACGATATGAAAACGCTATACCTTGAAGTTGCGAAGCAATTGAGTGAGAAGTGCCCATTCTTGCGAATGATAGATCTAGACCTTGGGCAGATGGAAACTCCATTTGGTGCTACATCACGACCAATGGTGGCATACCCATGTGCATTGATTACTATTGATATCCCGAGAGTAGAGGATATTACCATCCTAACCCAGAGATGTGTGGCTACAATTACTATCCGTTACAATATTGATCGAACCCAAGATACGGCATTGCATGTGAGTGAAGCTCGACGCTCTCAGGGCTTAGAGCCTTATGATCATATTACTGAAATATACAAAGCTCTTCAGGGCTTTTGGACACCTCACTTTTCGCCACTTCATCGTACTCGGCAGGGGCGAGAGCATAGTGCACCCAAGGGTATCTTTCGATATACCATTCAGTTTGAGACAGAGTTTGAGGATTTTTTGGCAGAAGAAGATTAATGATATGGATAATCGCATATATTACGCTGTGGGAGGGTATGCGGACCTCTTCAAATTTCCTCCTCGTAAAAAGCCATTAACCAATAATTGGAATGATGAGGATGGGCTGGAAGTGGATCTAAGAGTTCCTCTATGGGATATTTATAATGTAGAATTAAGGGTGGTGTATTATCCGAATGCTTATAGCCTAATTGACCGAATGAGTGATAAGCTGGGTGATAAAGCTAAATATCTGATTCCCGTTTCTATTTCAAATCATACTTATAAATACCATGTAAAGATTAGCGAAGCGACAATAATCTATCAGTGCATTAAACCGATTGAGTTTTGGCAAGATTTGAGTTATGAGCGTGGCTCACATCGCAAATATGATGTACAGGACCATACACTTAACGATATTAAGCTGGGTGATATGGGCATACTGGTTAATGAAGTATGGGATGATTTGAAGTTTCCTCAGCTCTACAAAGAGCATGATTATGGATGCAATAGTCTTGACTTGAGTGGAGTAGAAGTTTATCAACAAAATAAGAAAAAGAAAACCAGAGAAATAGCAGCTCGGTGCACAATCCCATTTAGTGATAAATACCAGCTATTGGGGGCATTGGCAAAACTAGCAGAACAAGTAACTCAACCAGATGAACAGAAATTTGATGGTATGCAAGGTTACTATACTCGCATGGACGAGTGTAGCATTACGAGAAACAAGTTTGAATTCACATTTAATTTTCAATTAATATGAAACTAAAGATATATAACTATAATAGCCAACAAATCGCAGATGTGGAAGTCTCCGACCAATCAGATGCAACTTTTGCCATAATGCAGAGCGGTCGCTTGACCCTACACTTCAAAAGTAAACAGGTGATAAACTTCACGCCAAGTAGCTGGTGCCAATTTGAGGGTGTCAGGTTTATTCTGGTGTACCCTGAGAAAATAACAAAGCTATGGAAGGGATACTACGAATACACAGTGATATTTCATACCGAAGCAGAGCTAACCAAGATGAAGCTTGTAAAAGACCCCTCGAACGTCGCTCGAACGTCATTCGTCTTTACGGGTAATCCACGTGAGTTTGCTACACTAATAGCTCGCTCACTCGGGAATGAGTGGAGCGTAGGGCAATGTATAGACTCATCCTATAACAAAACGATTGCCTTTAAGCAGGATTCTTGCTGGTCTGCACTTGGTAGAGTTGCCCAAGAGTTTGATACCGAATGGGTGATTCAAGGATACCAGATTTCTTTTAAGAAGCATGAACTTAACGCGACTAATCCCCTGAAAATGTCTTATGGAAAAGGAAAAGGGTTTGTAACGGGAGTATCCAGACAGGGGAGTTCAGACCAACAAGCCATAGGCCGATTGTATGTGCTAGGTGGTAGGAGAAATATTGACTATGCTGATTATGGCGATAGTGCCTTACACCTTCCGAGAAGTTGGTCAGATGGCCGACTTCGGACTGATGAGAATGGAAAGTATATTGAATTTATTAATGGCAATGGAAATGAAGGGGCGGTAGAGCTTACTGAAATATACCCTCATAGAAAAGGTACAGTGAGTGGGGTGGTCACTGTCAATGCCCAAAAGAATTTCTATGACATCATTGATGGAAGTATTCCTGAATCACTTAACTTCAATGATTATCGAATACCGCAAGAAAAAGCGTCTATTAAGTTTGAGACAGGAGCACTTGCAGGTAGAGAGTTTGATATTAAGCAAACACAGGATGCTCTAACTGGATATCATCATAGTGAGCGTAGGATAGAGATAGTACCAGCCGAGCATGATGGAATTGTAATGCCATCAGCAGAGTGGATGCCAGCGGTAGGTGATAAATATGCTATTTTTGGCATCAAATTACCTCATGAGTATGTGAGAAAAGCTGAAATGGACCTACTCAGTGAAGCGATTAAAAAGATTAGTGATGAAAATAAAGTACCCTACACGTTTGACGGAAAAGTTGACGGGATTTGGAGTAAAAGTAAGTGGCTGGAGGTAGGTGGAATATTGAAGCCAGGTGGCTATATCTTTTTTATCGATGAGGAATTTCACCCACAGGGTACTCCAATACGCATTACTAGCGTGCGATATCAAGTCAATAGCCCTCACACACCAGATATCACACTGAGTAACACTTCAATCAGTGGTACATTTAGTAATAAGATTGACAGTATTTCGGCTAATGATGTAATCTATAAAAAGCAAATAGATGGTGTAGTACGTCATCAGAGGTATGAGTATCAACAAGCTTTGGAAGCTATTGGAATGATTGAAAAGGCCATGACTGGTGTAGAGGACTTTACCGCGGGGATTAAACCATCCGTAATGCAGACAATGGCAATATTAATCGGTAGCCAAAGCTCACAGTTTGATTTTGTTACAGGTTTTAATACTACTCAGACGGCTAATTTTTGGGTGTACTACAATCAAGCTAGCCAATGTGTGGAGATAAATTCTGCTTATATCAGACATCAAACTTTAGGAATTACTTCGCTTAGTAACGCTCGTAATCCCACGGATTATCGATACTGGTACCTTGATAATTATATATCTCCAGCACTTACTGATGCAAAATCTAGTTATTATATATACGCTAAGGTTGAACGAAATGGCTCAAAGGGTTATTTTCTTCTCTCTGAAGAACCAAAAAACTTTGAAGGTGAAAATTGTTATTTATTACTCATAGGAACGTTGTCTAGTGAAATAGAAGGATCAAGGGTATATAATAGGCTTTATGGTGTATCTATGTTAACACCTGGGCAAATGTTAGTAGATCTAATTAGCTCTGCTTCAGGTGGTCTAACAATTGATCTGATCAAGTCAGAAATAATTTGTGAGATGCTTAAATTTCGCCGTCCACAAGATGGTGAAATCCTTAATGCTGTAAAAATTATAACAGATGTAGATAACGTGATAAATGCATTACTGAATGGCATTGTGAATGATAGGCCAGCCCTCGAGTTTCTCGTAGATATGTATAATAAAGGTGCTTCAATAGCACAGATGGGAATTCTTTTTGCAAAGGCAATGCTTTTTAGTAATAGTAAGGATAATGTTACTGCATACATTAATGGTGATAACAGTAGCAATATTCCGTTCGTTGAGGCAGGTATTAACAATTTTGGATCAGCTAATCAATCAAGTACTTTCTCGCTTTATCACGATGGGTCATTCAGAGTAGGAACGCCAAATAGTTATTTGAAATATACCCCTGATGTTGCTAGTAAATTTGGCCTTACTTTGTTCGGATCAGGGCTTAATATGCCTGGGGTATTATACATAGGAACATTTGTTGAAACAGGGCTTAGGCCTGTTATCGGAGGAATTGTAAATAGGGAATTTGAATGGGGTCAGTTAGCTAATACTTCTAAGAAAGTAAAGATGATATTTACTGAACAGACACAAGAATTTTTTAAGTATACAGTTTTGCATTATGCAGGAACTGTTAATTATATACCTATAGTGATATCAAATCGGTTTGTGAAGTATGATAATAAGTTGGATAATAGCTTTGATGCATATTTTGACACTGCTTTCGAAGGAAGTGAGCAAATCACAATAATGATAGCTGGGAAAAACTTAGAGGCTTATGATTGATGTTTTAATAATCAGTATTAGTAAATTTGCGTATGATAGATAAAAGAAAAATAGCAATCATACGTATGGATTCAAAGACCTGTACTCAAGGCATACTTTCACCAAGAAGTTATGCAGAAGTTGAGAGCCTTTGCGATCCTAATTTTTTCAGATGGCTTTTCAACGATGATACTTTGCAGCCATTTACGCTACCTAAATATTATAGTGTGGATTGGGAGCAATTCCTTAGTGAGCTTGAATGACATTTAAAATGTAATTTATGGGCATTATTTATGTGATTAATTTCATTACGCTACTATGGTACAGTTGCAGATTAAATTATTCAATCAATATTACTACTCAATACCCTCATAATACTTGTACTTTTTGATTTGTCATTATGTACTTTTCGTTTTTTTGATTATACATATAATCTTTAGGACAGAGGATTTTCACCCACAAATCTCTCCGCACTAATGGCTGCCTTACAGCCACTTCCAGCTGCAGTGATAGCCTGACGGAAGTGTGGATCAGCTACATCACCAGCAGCATAGACTCCTTCTATATTTGTATCGGGCATGCCATTCTTAGTAACGATATATCCTTGAGCATCAAGATCAATTTGACCATTTAGGAAGCCAGTATTAGGAGTATGTCCTATCGCAAGGAAGAAGCCATCAATCTCGATATCTTTTTTAAATTCATTCTCTTCACCCTTGTTCACTACAAGATGAGCTCCTTCGACTCCATTTTTACCAAATAGACCTACAGTCTGATGTTTCCATAGGACCTCAATCTTGTCATTAGCCAAAACACGCTCTTGCATCACGACAGAAGCACGAAGTTGGTCTCTACGAACAATCAGGTACACTTTCTTTGCAAGAGAGGATAGATAAAGAGCCTCCTCACATGCTGTATCGCCACCTCCGACAACTGCAACGACTCGATTACGATAGAAAAATCCATCACAGGTAGCACAAGCACTAACACCCATGCCAGCATAAGTCTTTTCATCTGGAAGTCCTAAGTATCGAGCAGTAGCACCAGTCGCGATAATCACAGACTCCGCCTCAATATTATAATCACCTCCATTGACTTCTGCGATGAATGGACGCTTACTTAGATCTATACTTGTGATGGTTCCATCACGCATGTCAGTTTTAAATCTTAAAGCTTGCTCTCTTATGTTCATCATCATCTCAGGGCCTGTCATTCCCTCAGGATTTCCTGGAAAGTTCTCTACTTCAGTAGTAGTAGTCAACTGTCCTCCTGGTTGCATTCCTTCTATCAATACTGGTGACAGGTTAGCTCTAGCAGCATATATTGCTGCTGTATATCCAGCTGGACCTCCCCCAATGATCAATACCTTTGTCTTAACTATTTCTTTAGCCATAACTATTCATTTATATTATCTTAAATCTATAACCATAATACCAGGAAGTTTGTTCTTGGTAAACCTATAAAAGTCTTTCTGTTGCATTCCTTTAAAGGCTTCTTGTTTAAGGCTCCTTAATTTCACGACAACATTCTCCTCTACGCCCTTTTCCTTAAGAATGAGGGATAAAGGCAATCCATCCCTCGAAATCTTCACTTCTATCCATTCTATGTCTGACGAACGATAGGGAATCGCCTTCAATAAGATATACTCTCCATCCGCACGTTCTGTTATTTTGTAGTCTTTAGAGTTTATCCTATTAAGATTGAGAAGCGGATTAATCTCCACTAAATCTGCAGGCTCAGGAGTAGTCAAGTTCACTTCTCCACTCTGAGCAACATACACCCATAAATCCACCCCATCATACCAAGACTTCAGCAACTCACTCTCGAAGTAAAACTTATTACCATAACCATAATAGCTCGCAGGTTGGTCTTTGTATTCCCCAATAGTATATACGAGTTGGATCTGTAGCCCCTTTGAAGCATCAAGCCATTTGTATAGCTTACCTAATGAGGTCTCTTGTGCTAAAAGAGATGATGGTAGCAAAAAAAGTAAAGCACCGATTAATAAAATGTTCTTTCTCATACTCATTTGACAATAACAAAACAAAAAAGTTTATTCGTCTGGATTAAGGACTCGCCTTAATTGGTCCTCATTCTGCACAAGTACCTCTCTAGGCTTCTGCCCATCTTGTGGCCCAACTATACCAGCATGCTCTAACTGCACCATCAAGCGAGCAGCTCTATTGTATCCAATCGCAAATATTTGTTGTATAAAAGAAGTACTAGCTCTCTGCTCCACTACCAATCGGTATGCCACCTCATTAAATAGCTCATCTCTTTGGGAAGGGTCCTTCGCCCCATCACCAACAAAGCCATCGCCTGAAGGTCCCTCTGGAACTGGCTTAGGAAGTTCATATGCCTCAGAAAATCCTCTTTGACTACTGATAAAATCAACCAATGCATTAACCTCAGGAGTGTCGACAAAGGCACACTGTACACGTGTCAAATCATTCCCTTGAGAATACAGACTATCACCTCTACCTATTAATCGATTGGCTCCAGAGGTATCTAAAATGATTCTTGAGTCAGTAGATGACATCACCTTAAAAGCAATACGACCTGGGAAGTTAGCCTTAATCGCCCCAGTAATGATGGAGGCCATTGGTCTCTGAGTGGCAATAATCGCGTGAATACCTACAGCTCTTGCTTTTTGAGCTAAGCGAGTAATAGGCATTTCTATCTCCTTACCGCCCGTGAGCATCAAATCACCATACTCATCTATTATCAAAACTATGTATGGTAAGAATTTATGTCCATGTTCAGGATTGAGCAATCTCTTTTTGAAGCGTTCGTTATACTCCTTTATGTTACGCATATTAGCCTTTGCCAACAATGTGTAACGCTGCTCCATTTCCTCACAGAGAGAATTAAGCGTATCTAGAACTCGCTTAGGATCAGTAATGATGACTTGATCTTCCTCTACCAGCTTAGCCATATAGTGCTTTTCTATTTTACCATACATGCTAAACTCCACCATCTTCGGGTCAATCATCACGAACTTGAGTTCTGTGGGGTGCTTTTTATATAGGAGTGAGGTTATCACAGCATTCAGCCCGACGGACTTACCCTGACCTGTAGCCCCTGCTATCAAGAGGTGAGGCGTCTTCGCTAAATCAAAAATAAAGACATCATTAGTAATGGTCCTACCAAAAGCAACAGGCAACTGAGCCTTACTCTCTTGGAAAGCTTTCGATGCAATTACTGATCGCATACTTACTATGCGAGGATTCTTATTAGGCACTTCCAGACCTATCGTTCCCTTACCAGGAATAGGTGCTATGATACGGATACCCATCGCTGACAGGCTCATAGAGATATTATCCTCTAAGCTCTTAATTTTAGAGATATGGATACCAGCAGCAGGGACCACCTCATATAGAGTAATAGCTGGACCTACGGTAGCCGTAATAGAGGTTATCTCTATTCTAAAGCTCTCAAGGGTACTAATGATAAGTTGCTTATTCTCATCGATCTCTCGCTGATCGATCTCCTCATTCTCTTGGTCGTACTTCCGTAAGAGCTCTATACTAGGCATCTCATATCTAGAGAGCTCCAACTTAGGGTCATACAACCCTTGCTCTGAGACCAACTGCTTAGCTCTCGCCTCAGCCTCACTCACTGAGACTTCATCTGTAGCATTCCTCAGATCGACCACGTCAATTTTCAAGTCCCCTTCCTTTGAAGGTACACTAGTCTTAGCTCTAGGCATAGAAGACAGCTCAGTAGTGCCACCAACTACAGGCTTTACAGGTGGGCCTGCAGGCGTCTCATTAACAATAGGCATTTCAGGCGTAGCAGGAACTGGCTCTGAAGGGGTGGCATCTTTCTTTGACTTCTTTTTTCGACTAAAATACTTCCCAAGGCCCCAATTTTTCTCTTTCTTTTCTTTTATGATCTCTTCTTCTGGAGATTCTGTCTGGACCCATTTTCTACTTGTCCAATGCAGGTATCGATGTCTGATCGGCTCAAAGAAAATGAATAAGATCAATAATAAGCCTAGAATGATCACAAGTATGACTCCAGGCCATCCGATCATGATCTTCAATTGACGAAACATCTGATGTCCCAATACGCCACCAGGATAAAAGAAAAAACGCCCTACAAATGGCTTGAAAAGACTTGCTAACGTTAGTGAACTCCAAAAAGTGGCAATAACACTAAAGAAAATGGTCTTAAAATACTTAACTCGCAGATAGGGTATCTTAAGAAGCCCAACGCCAATAGCACCAATAAGGTAAATAATGAATACGACCCCTAACCCTACCCACTCATTAACCATCTGGTTCATGAGTTGATAGCCGATCACACCTGTTTTGCCATCTATCTTCTTGCTGAACTCCTCAGGAGAAAGTCCCGAGCTATTCATCAAGACGCTTTGATCAGCAGCACCATACTTAAGGTAAGAGAATAAAGCGACTAGCAAAAAGAGGGCAAGCAACGTTAGTAAGCCACCTGTAATGGTTGTATATGCACGCTCCTCCTTCATCCTCGTAAAGGCATTTCTCCACTGCTCACGCATACCTCCATCCTTCGATGCTGATGTCCTACGGACGTTAGCTCTGGGGACAACTCTTTCTCTAGTTTTTTTACTCATCGTTACTATACTATGCTCTACATTAGTCTCTATTTTTTTAAGAGACAAAGGTACAATTCTTATCTTAAATGGCTGGTAAACTCATCCCTGTAAATTTGCGATAGAGATCCAAAGCATAGACATCCGTCATCCCACTGATGTAATCAAGTGCGGACTGAATCTTACCATACATACTCTTACGACTCATATCATATTGTGGAGGGATACGATTGAACCAAAGTCTAGAATAAGCGTTGTCAGGCTTGGTCTGTGCCTCAATCAACGTATCCAGAAGGTACTCAAAGATACGAAAACCCGCAAACTCAATATCCAAAACTTCTTTGGCGAAATAAATCTTACTAAAGGCAACCTCTCTGGCTCTCTTATATGCTTCTCGCTCACGCTCCGGCATAGACTTGATCAAACTCCCTCTGAACGTCCCACACATAATATCCTCTTCATACTTCAGAAATGTAGTAATAGAAGCTTCCACCAATGCTCCTATAGCAGTACTCCTAAGGTATGCTATCTGCTCATTATCATCAGTTACTTTCTGAAGCACCGCCTCTACTCCCGGCATACGATCTGGATGTAAGAATGCGGTCATAAGCTCCATACACTCCTTTTTGCTGATCAGTTTGAGCTTATAGGCATCCTCCAGATCCATGATTTGATAGCAGATATCATCCGCTGCTTCTACCAAATAGACCAGTGGATGGCGTGCGAAGCGGGGCAGTCCCCCATCCTCCGACAGTCTCAATATCCCCAGATGGTTCGCTATCCGACTGTAGCTCTCCTCCTCGGTAGCAAAGAAGCCAAACTTTCCATCCTCTTCAGAATCCTCCGAGGTATATGGATACTTCACAACAGAAGCCAATGTGCTATAAGTCAACACAAAGCCTCCATCCCGACGCCCTTTAAAGGCATGAGTCAAGAGCCTAATAGCATTTGCATTTCCTTCGAAATGAGCAAAGTCTTGCCACCGGTCCCCTTCTTCTCTTACTTGATCAAGCCACTTCTGTCCTTTCCCTTCAAGGAAAAATGCACTTATAGCACGCTCGCCAGCATGACCAAAAGGCGGGTTGCCCATATCATGTGCCAAACAAGCAGCTGAGACGATCGCCCCAAAATCAGAATGATCCACTCCGATGTCAGGCTCTCGTTCACAAATAGAGCGACCAATCTGAGTCCCTAGTGAGCGTCCAATGCAGCTCACCTCCAAACTATGAGTGAGCCTATTATGAACGAATATACGACCAGGAAGAGGAAAGACCTGAGTCTTATTCTGCAACCTGCGAAATGGAGCAGAAAATATTAGTCTGTCATAATCCCTCTGGAAGTCAGTCCTATTGGATTGCTTCTGCTCATAATTCTCTAAACCAAATCGACGATCACTCACGAGTCGTCGCCACTCCATTCTCTCTGTGCTCTTACTCATTGGCTATATTTTTCATCCAGTATTTCCTTAAGCACTTTCATCCCTTCACTACCTCCCATCCTTAAGTGATGAAATGAGCTTGAGCCTGGTACCTCTTTAGGATCTATAAGATAGATAGGTACACCCTTGCGAACAAACTGAACCAACCCAGCAGCAGGATAGACATTCAAGCTCGTGCCTACGATCAGAAAGATATCCGCTTGCTCTACCTCTCTCATCGCATCGGTCATTCGTGGCACAGGCTCGCCAAAGTAAACAATGAATGGACGAAGCATATTCCCCCTCTCATCCTGATCCTCTACAGTCATCCTTAGACGTCCCTCAGGCAGTGGCAAAGGGTTAGACAAGTTAGCTACACTACAGCACTTCATTAGCTCACCATGCAGATGAATCACATGGCTACTGCCAGCTCGCTCATGGAGATCGTCTATGTTTTGAGTTACCACTGTAACATCGAAGTCATCCTCAAGATCGGCAAGTAACATATGACCCTCATTGGGCATCGCTTGGACGCACTGTTCACGACGATCATTAGCAAAGTTAATGACCAATTCGGGATTACGTCTAAAGCCCTCAGCACTTGCCACATCTTCGACATCATACTGCTCCCACAGTCCACCTGAATCCCTAAAAGTAGCGATACCACTTTCAGCACTCATGCCAGCACCAGTAAGAGCCACTAATTTTAGTTTCTTCTTCATTCTTCTCTCCTTATATTTTACAAAAACATGATCAAACCGTTAGTCCGCCATCATCCATACTATCTAATATAGGGTCACCAGTCCTATTTCCGGCTCCCATAGATGGGGACTCATTGATGCGAGAGCTAAAGGTCTGTACATTATCATTATAAACCTCATGATCCAATGCAGAGGAGAACTTGATAATATAATCTTGGAATCGTAAGTACTTCGACCCTATCTGACCATTACGGTGCTTTGCAATAATAAATTCTGCCAATCCCCTCACATCTCTATTATCTTCGTCCTCAATAATACCATAGTACTCTGGACGGTGAATAAAACAGACCATATCGGCATCTTGCTCAATTGCTCCAGACTCACGCAAGTCTGATAGCTGTGGTCGCTTACCCTCCTTGGGACGAGACTCCACGCTACGATTCAACTGAGATAAAGCTATTACCGTTATATTCAACTCCTTGGCTAATTGCTTTAGTGAACGACTGATAGTACTAACCTCCTGCTCACGATTGGCATTAGCCTTAAGTCCACTTGCTGTCATCAATTGCAGGTAGTCAATCACGATGAGCTTAACTCCATTTTCCCTAACGAGACGACGTGCCTTACTTCGAAGGTCGAAGACAGACAAGCCAGCATTATCATCTATATAAATTGGGGCTCTCTCTAGAGTAGGAAGAGCATCTACAATTTGCTGCATCTGATCGGATGTAAGTTTACCTCGCTTAATCGTATCATTAGGAACTTCTGTATGGTTTACAATCAGACGATTAATCAACTGCCCCTTACTCATCTCCAGACTGAATATAGCCACAGGAATACCATAATCCACAGCCATAGCCCTCGCCATAGAGAGGACAAAAGCGGTCTTACCCATACCTGGACGTGCTGCCAGAATCACCAAGTCACTGGGGTGCCAACCAGAGGTCATCTCATCGATCTCACGAAAACCAGTATATATACCACTGATACCCTCCTCTCGCTCGGCGGCCTGCTCAATATCTTTCAGTGCTCCCTTCAATAACTCACTCACATGCTGCACATCATCTTTGTCTGCCCCCTGAGTGATCTCAAAGAGCCGACTCTCAGCATCTGCCATGGTGTCTGTGACTGGGTTCGATTCGTCAAAAGCATTATTAATAACACTATTACCAAACGAAATCAAATCACGCTGCAACATCTTATCAAAAAGAAGTCGTGCGTGGAACTCTAAGTGAGCAGTAGAGTTAACGAGAGCTGATAAGGTTGCAACGTATGCTAGCCCATCTGTCACTTGGAGCTTTCCATCTAATTTTAATTGCTCTACGACCGTCTGGGCATCAATCGGCTTTTCATCCAAAGCCAATTGCTGAATAGCCTCATATACATACCTATTTCGAGTATCATAAAAACACTCAGGCCTTAGGATTTCCGAAACGGATGGAAACGCATCCCGCTCCAAGATAAGAGCACCCAATACCATCTGCTCCACCTCGATATTATGAGGCGGGACAGTGGATGCCAACGCCTTAGAGACAGACTTAGGGACGCTCTTACTCGTTTGGCTACTGACCTGTGCTTCACTATAAGCATAGTCTGTAGTAAATTTTTCTGGACTTGGCATATCTTATCTTCTTACCCGTAACAAATTTATTTAGTCTAACTTCAGGACAGCTAAGAAGGCTTTCTGTGGCACTTCTACGTTACCCACCTGTTTCATCCTTTTCTTACCTTCTTTCTGCTTCTCTAGCAACTTACGCTTTCGAGAGATATCCCCTCCGTAGCACTTCGCCGTAACATCCTTTCGAACAGCTTTGATAGTCTCTCGTGCGATAATCTTCGCACCGATAGCAGCCTGAACAGCAATATCAAACTGCTGTCTTGGAATTAACTCCTTGAGCTTCTCACACATACGACGGCCCAAACTCTGAGCATTATCGATATGAGTAAGTACTGACAAGGCATCTACACTCTCGCCATTTAACAAGATATCCACCTTGACGAGCGAAGAGCGTTGATAATTATTGATATAATAGTCAAAGGAAGCATACCCCCTACTCACGCTCTTTAGTCGGTCATAGAAATCAATCACAATCTCTCCTAAGGGCAAATCATAAACAAGCTCTATACGATTACCAAATAGATAGTCTTGCCTTACGAGGTTACCACGCTTGCCCAGACATAAGGTCATGATAGGACCAATGTAGTCCGTAGTCGTTATAATAGAGGCCCTGATCATCGGCTCTTCTATATAGTCTATGGTAGCAGGGTCTGGTAACCCCGAGGGGTTATGCACCTCTATCTTCTCACCTTTTTTAGTATAAACAAAGTAAGAGACGTTGGGAACTGTCGTGATCACATTCATATCAAACTCCCTATCCAGACGCTCCTGAACTATCTCCATGTGTAATAACCCAAGGAAACCACAACGAAAACCAAAGCCAAGGGCGACAGAGCTCTCCGGAGTGAACGTCAGCGAAGCATCATTGAGCTGAAGCTTTTCTATAGCGGTACGCAGATTCTCAAACTCAGAGGTTTCGATCGGATAGACTCCAGCAAACACCATCGGCTTAACCTCCTCGAAGCCCTCAATGCCTGTTGTTGCACCTCCTTGTACATGAGTAATGGTATCTCCGACCTTTACCTCTGTTGAGGTCTTTATTCCAGAGATGATATAGCCTACATCACCAGTTCGGACCTCCTTCTTAGGGATCATAGCTATCCGAAGAGTCCCGACCTCGTCAGCCTCATACTCTTTTCCGGTAGCAACAAATTTAACCTTGTCTCCACTATGAATAACCCCATTAACCACCTTGTAATAAGCAATAATCCCTCTATATGGATTAAAGACGGAGTCAAAAATCAGACACTGTAGCGGTGCTTCAGGATCTCCCACAGGTGGGGCTACTCGCTCTATAATTGCGGCAAGGATATCCTCCACCCCTTCACCAGTCTTTCCACTGGCTCTCAGGATTTCGCTCTCATCACACCCCAAGAGGTTAACAATCTCCTCTCCCACTTCTTCGGGTCTAGCACTAGGCAAGTCGATCTTATTGAGCACAGGGATGATGGTTAGATCTTGCTCCAAAGCCATATAAAGATTGGAGATGGTCTGAGCTTGAATTCCCTGGGCAGCATCCACAATCAGCAAAGCCCCCTCACACGCAGCGATAGACCGAGAGACCTCATACGAGAAGTCCACGTGTCCTGGGGTGTCAATAAGATTCAGTACATATTTCTCCCCCTTATATATATAATCCATCTGCACAGCATGACTCTTGATCGTAATGCCTCGCTCTCGCTCCAAATCCATGTCATCTAGGAGCTGATCCTGCGAATCTTTTTGATTTACAGTGTGGGTAAATTCCAATAGTCGATCGGCTAGAGTACTCTTACCGTGGTCAATATGTGCAATGATGCAAAAATTTCGAATATGCTTCATGTAGTCTTTATATTATATTTCTTTAGCTTACAAATATACCCAATCTAGCTCAAAATGCCTTATCATAAATTAGACAGCAAATGATTCAGGAGTTATCGTTCAAACCCCTGAATCACCTTATATTCCAACAGATGGATACAGTAGGAAGATGTTGTTATGCGTCCTTTAAAATGGCACTATGAGATTGATACCATTGATCCTTAGCGTAGATAAAAAGTACACTTCCATCTTTAATCGTATCAATCACCTCCTTCGCCAACTGACGAGGCACAGCTGGACAGCCTAAGCTCCGGCCTAAACGATGTCCGCCAGCCACAACACTTGGATCACAATAATCTGCTCCGTGCATTACGATCGCACGCTTATAGGCCAGATCATTAACCCCCTTTTCTAGCCCATACAATTTTAGAGAGTAACCATTACTGCCGTTGTAAGTTCCACCAGTAAGAAAAAATCCAAGCGAACTCATATAGGATCCCTCCTTGTTGGAGAATCGAGTTGCCATCATATCCCCGCTATTTCTACCATGAGCCACTAGACTCTTGCAAAGGACCCTTTGGTGAGCCATATCTATCACCACCATACGTTCTTCGGTAGATGGCTTAGAAAAATCGATGAGTGTGAGGACCTCACGGCCCTTTTCCTCAATCTTATTATACCCTCTCAGTGCAGTTCTAAAGGCATCGAAGCCAACCACATCATTTAGCTTCAATGTAGCATATAGTGCACCCTCCACCACCACAGAATCATTGAGATAAATAGCTCCAACTTCTCTCGATGCCTCAGTCCTAGAGGGAGATAATGCTGCTATACACACCGCAATAAATCCTAGCAATACTTTTCTAAACATTCCCTTCAACCCTTTTTTATTAAAATCTTATTCTATAACAATCACAAATGCACCCAATGTGGGAGCCCAATTATATACAAACTCAGCATGTGACGTCGCATTACGCACACACATATGTGAACGGGGAATCGTCCCCAACGTCCGGCTATACTCTATTTCTTTTGAATTCACTCCATTAACTGGGACTCCATGTATATATCCTCCATTCGAAAAGCGTGAAGCGTATGGAGCGTACCCAGCCAAGTCAGAAGTTCCGTCTTTCAGGTAAAACATCTTTCTCTTTTTCTGCTGAAGCATAAAAATGCCGAGGGGAGTCTCATGACCATAAGGAGGATTATGCTTTCCTGTAGTTGCTGGATTCATACTTCGTACTACCCACTTGGCAGGAGCCTCACGCTCTAAAGAGGCTATGTTTTGGTCCGCGACATCAACAAAGACGACATGATCAATACTCACAGAATCGGGAACGAGTGTCACATACCTTTTTTGGGTGAGCCACACCTCTTCCGAGTCAAGGAGACTCAGTTTGTAGAAGGACCCGATACTATCTATAAGATGAAATGGTGAACCATCCCGACCATAGCGTCTTGGGACTATACTATCTGACTCGCTATAAAGAGGCACAGACTGATAACGATGGATACCAAGCGAGTCAGTAACCAGTCGATAGCCCTCATCTCGGTGCCAGTTATGCACCAAGGGAGCCTCTCGGTTCATATTCCTATAATTCTGAAGCACCCCCCACCGCTCTGGCCTATCATGATGATTTTCCACTACAGCCAAGTACTCTTTAATAGTATCCCACTTAAAAGTCCTAACGGTGTCTTCATACTCATAGGAATCCTCTAGAGTATATTTATCATACAGCAAGTCTTTGCTGATCTCTATATCACTACTCTCTACTAGTTTCGGCTCTGGGTCAGAAGACTCTACAGCCAACGTATCTGCTTGAAATCGATCCTCATCTTTCTCTACACTAGACTTAGCATTAGTGCATGAAAGGAAGAAAACTAGTAGCAATATAACGTTTCCCAACTGGAATATCCGATACATTCTCTATTTTATCTATAACTAGCGGAGCAAAAGCCTCTCAACTACAGACAAGTGCTCCAAATATCATTCTTTATGTCAAACTCAACGTTGCAAACATACAAATATTTACCGAGAGTAAAGATCTTATCCTTATGGGTACGTATTAAGAAAACAAAAAAGACTCAAGACCTGAACAAGCATCTCAAAAAAAAATAGTGTGGTCTTAAATAGCTCACCTAGTAATAATACGATTGTATTCTTAAGTCCAAAAGACACAATGCTGATACTTATGGATTGTAATAAGACGAAACATACCGTTTTTTGTACATTTACATGAAAGATAAACACTTATTAATTTTCACGCAACATTTAGGTAAGTGCACATCTCTTATTATGACATACCCATGACGACACAGGGTTAAATGAATTTTATTTTCAAAGAGTGTTGCGGAATAATTGGCAATGAAGAAGATATTTGCAACAGTAATGGCTCTATGCATTACAATCTTAACGACCTCTAACATTCAAAAGGGGCACAATAACCATAGCCCTTCCCCCAGCAACACTATACTTAATGACACGGTGGAATTAGTATCAGATTCTGAAAGGGATAGCATTGCCAATTTCATGATTGAATTATATGGACTTGATCAAGGAATAAGGAATAGTGACTTAAAGAATAGACATCCAGAGATATACAACACAGTTCTTCTAAGTACCGACTCTATTACTTTTGAGCGTTTCATCTCTTTTGTTAAAAGATATGGATTACCCACTCGGGAAATGATGGGAGAGTACTACGATTTAGAACCTATCCAGACATTATCCAGTATTATATTTCTTCATAACCCCCACCGACTTGTAGAGCCAGAAACTTACAAATTATTGAAGAGAGAACTAGCAAATCATAGGATAAAACCAGAAGCATTAGCTATTATTCTTGATAAGTACTATGTTGCATACCACAATAAAACGATTTACAATTCACCATTTAAAGCTTGGACAAAACATAAAGGAGTCCTCCTGTCAGACAAAGCCTTATCTGATAGTCTTCTACAAGATATAGGGCTTACACCTCTCCCAGACTCTGTTTTTGTAAATGAATGACCATATGTAGTGCAAAGCCAGATTCATTCAAATTGGTCAAATAGATACGTTCTCCAAACGCTAAATAACCATTAATGACACATTAAAAACAGACAAAAATAGCATATTGAAAGTATCATTAATACGAGCACTAAAAGACACACAATACTAATTAACAGTACACTTAGCGAGCCATTACCTTAAAATTTCTCCACCACATGGGTGGAGAGATTTTTAACCTACACGAGTCAAACGATGCTCAATTGTACGTATACATTACATTTGCCCATTATGCATTTTTCTAATACGTAGAAAGACTGTATCGATTAAGCCTTGTCTGTCAGAAGTGCAACATTTTTTATCTTGATGTGAGATATGAAATCTCACAATAAACAAGATGTGCCTAAGCTATCTCTAAAGACATCTAACACCAGACTTATTAGCTAAGCCCACATCAGCAAACCGGCACAGATAATAACGCCCGTAACAAGGAAGTCAATCAAGCAAAAGCCCATAATATCCCGTGCCCCTAACTTGGCAATACCTAAGGCTGGAATAGCCCAAAATGGCTGCACCAAATTGGTCCAAGCATCTCCCCACGCAATGGCCATCCCTGTCACCACTGGTGAAACACCTAATGAAGCTCCAGCAGGCATCATAATAGGAGCTTGCACTGCCCATTGTCCTCCACCTGAGGGGACGAAGATATTGACAATTCCCGCACTCAAGAAACTGAGCAATGGAAAGGTGGTAGAATTAGAAATCTCTATACACCCGTGACTAATCTCAGTAGCTAAGGAGCTACCTCCTGCTGTCCCTACCATAATACCCATAATGCCGGCATAGAAAGGGAACTGAAGTAAGATACCTGCACTACTCACGGCTGATTTAGTAAAAGACTTCACATAATTAATAGGCCGTTTATGAAGTATCATCCCCAAAAAAAGGAAAATCATAATGACAGTATTCAAATCTAGTGAGCCGCCTCTATAGAAAAGTTTTATCACTAGATATGATAAACCCAGTAGTGTGATAAGTAGATTTAGGATTATGCTCCTCTCTGCTTTCTCAGCCGGTGTGTTCGTTAATGGATCCTCTTCCTCTTGAACCTCAATCAATAACTTCTTATTAATTGTGATGGCCTCTCCTTTCTTAGGATGCATCAGTGCATTTATCAGTGTTAGAGCTACGATAACCGCCGCAACCATCACCAAATTATTAACGGAGAAAATAGTCTCAGAAATAGGAATAGCCTTAGTCAGCACACCCATAGAGACATTAGTCAAGGCTTCACCCTCTGTTGCCATCGCCAAAGGAATAGAGGCTGATAAGCCACTATGCCATACCACAAAGCCACTATATGCAGACGCAATTAACAGACGATAGTCTACTCCATCCAGCTTGCCAGCTATCTCCTTGGCAAAAATAACACCGATAATGAGACCAAAGCCCCAATTGATCCAACATGCAATTGAGGAGACCAAGGTAACTATGAAAATCGCAGAAAACGGAGTTTTAGGCAATGACGCCATCCTCGACAGACCTTTCTTAACAGATGGTGCATCAGCTAGGGTTGATCCACAGACCAATACCATCGCCATCTGCATTGAGAAAGCCAATAGGCTCCAAACTCCATCACCCCAATTCATCACGACATCCACAAGAGTATGACTACAGATACCCATGGAAAGGACTACAGCCAATAAGGTTAAAATAATCGCAAAAATAAATGGTTCTGGGAGATACTTCTGTACAAACTTTACAGATCCCCTAATCAATGATTGAAACATAGCAAGAAGTTATTATAAGATCGATATTTTAGTAATATTTGCAAATTTACTAAAGTTTCGCACGAATCATCATATAATAAGCAAAATAAACAAGGGGTTAAGGCAATAATTAACGATCTAATAATCGTCAACCGAATTTAAGGACATAATGCTTATCTACATCTTTGTCTCACAGATCACGTCCTCAAGAATATCTTATTAAGGGCCCTCTCCTCATCAGACTGTGCTAACTTATGAAGGCAATATGAAAGATAGTCATCGGAAAATGATCACCTAGAGGAGTAACAATTCTTCCTATTGGAAGCAGAAACGCTTCTCATAGGAAAAAATATTTTTTCCTATGAGAAGAAATTAAGTTTCATATAACCAACGTGGGATCCAATAAAACTAGCTGATAATCAATATGTTGTGACTTCCATTAAGAGGCTTGCTCATTAAAATCTCTATTATAATTGCATATAGAAGCTTCCTATGCTAAAAATGAAGTTTAGGGAAATAATACTCAACAAAAACTAGAGAATTAATACTACATCTCAATCTAGTGCCTAGTGCCTATTCAGTCGAACTCACGTTAATAAAAAATAAAAAAAATGACGCCAAATAAATTCTTAATTAGGAGCTTTTCCCAATCCTCTAAGGTAAGTTGCACCTGGCACTTAAATCTAGGTTACAATTCAAAGAGGGTAGACATTAGGAATTTTATTATATTGATCTTACATAGATGGGTTATGGTGCAAAACAAAATAAAAAAAACAGAAAAGTCTATGAATATTGAAGAATACTAGCTTGAACTGTCAATCAATAAATACATAACTTAATAAGCTTGAATTTAAACAAAATGAAAACGAATATGGAAACTGGAAATATTGCTCGGATGAGTACTGATCTTAAGATGTTTGGCTTAAAAAACAGGAATAAACCCGAAGTGTGGGAAGATGGCTTAAGAACCACTGGAGAGAAAGGGACTTTTGAATGGTGGTATTTTGATGCCCACCTGGATGACGGCTCTACGATTGTTATTCTATATCACACAAAATCTATGACAAAAGCAGACAAGCCACTTACACCTTACATTATACTTACCATTGACAAAGAAGATGGATCTAATATTACAAAAACATATGAATACAACGCGGAAAAGTTTTCTGCATCAAAAGACTCGTGTGATGTCAACATTGATGGTAATTATTTCAGAGGAAACTTAAAAGAGTATGAAATTTACTTTAAAGATGAAGACCTTGAATTAACTGCAAAAATTCATAGAACCTCAGAAAGCTGGCGTCCTGGAACGTCAACACATCTATTTGATAGCAAAGGAGAAAAATATTTTTCGTGGGTCGCAGCAGTTCCAAAGGGAGAAGCTGAAATAACCTACACTTACAAGGGAGAAAAAACTCAGACAAAAGGCTCTTGCTATCACGACCATAATTGGGGGACTATAAGCTTAGCAGAAGTACTCAATCATTGGTATTGGGGAAGAGTAGATATAGGTCCTTACAACATAATTGCCAATCAATCTAAATACAATAAAGAGTATGGTAACTCGGTACTTAAGATTATTAACTTCTCAAAGGATGGTAAGGTAGTAGCAGATAATGAGGATTATCTTACTGTTTACAGAAGTATTCCTATGCTAGACGAAGAATTCAAAAAAGACATTAGTGATGATTTGGTCTTCATATATGATGACCCTAATGATGATTATCGATATGAACTATACTTATTCAGAGAAAAGACAATACAAGCTGCTGATTTATTAGAAAATGCGGTTGGTGGAAAGGGCTTAAAATATGCTCTTGCAAAAACGTTCACAGGTTTTGATGGAGCTTATTATAGATTTCTAGGAAAAGCTGAGTTAAAAGTATACAAAGGTAAGAAACTGATAGAAGAATATGATAGTACAACTGCTGTTTGGGAATTAATGTATCTAGGGAAACCGCTTGAATAAAAAAACGACATCCCACATTGCATAAAAATAACAGCTCATACGGTAGTAAATCCAAGAATTACAGCGTGCTTCAATTTGTCATAACTTGACAGAGAAGTGCTAAGCAGTCGGCTAGTATTCTCATACTCACCACCATTGAGGCGTAATAGCTTTACTATGTTTCGCATCGTGCCTCAATGGTGGTGGCTATAACGTAAGTTTAATACGAGTTCTATTTAGACGACTGTATCGAGTGCGTCTTTATCAATGATTTCATGGATTAAGAAAGGCTTTTTGGTCCCATTATAGAGTCCTGTCTCTTGACTTAAGGACTCTATATCTTGACATGTGAAAAAGTATGAGTATCGTCATGTCCTCACTGTCAAAAAGATGTGATCTTCTATTTCTTCTCACGCTCTTCGTTCTTTGGCATTCTCAGCAACGACGCGATCAAACTAAGTAGATAAAACACCGGTCGCACGAAAATATTTCTCTCAAAGTGCTTTACAAATGACACACGATACAGCTGAACGACTACGTGGTATTTAGTTTTGTTCCCTAGGTAAATCTCTATACATCATACAGATCTAAAGGAAATTGGGTACCTTTGAAGAAGAATATATAAACATTATTATACAGATGACTATGAATGTAAGAAGATGGATGCCATGGGCATTTTCAACTATTTTAGTATTCCTGCTCGCCTCATGTGCAGCTAAAGTTAAACCTCTGGATGCGAGTTATGTAAGGACAGAGCCCCAACCTCTTGAACTCAAGGGCGGGAAGGTTCCCGTAACCATTCATATTAACTTCCCAGACAAATGGTTCCCTAAGAATGCAACGATGCGTATCACCCCTGTTCTCAAGTTTGCAAAGGGTGAAAGATGGGGTACAGAATATAGATTTCAAGGGGAAAAGGTGCGTGGTAACGCGACCACTGTAACATACAACAATCCTCGCTCTGCAACGCTTCACTCAGACTTTGTCTATAAGCCTGAAATGGCTGTATCAACCCTAGTACTCATGATAGAAGCTGAGATAGGTCATAAGCAAATAAAGCTGGCAGATATTAAAATCGGCGAAGGTGTCCTCTCAACGGAAGCATTGGCAAGTGCAGAATATAGCTCTCCAGCTATCGCACCTGATATTTTCCAAAGAGTGATTAAAGAAAAGTACGATGCTGACATTCACTTCCTTATACAGCAGGCTAACATCCGTGGCTCAGAGCTAAACAAAATGGATGTCAAAGAGTGGAAAAATGTGGTAGAGAGTGCCAATACAACACCCAACCAACGAGTAAATGTCGAAGTGCAGGCATACGCATCTCCTGATGGAGGTATAGAGCTGAATGAAAAGCTGGCCGCACAACGCGAGAAAAACACGACAAAAGAACTAAAACGTGAGTTCAAAAAAACGAATACTGACGTGGAGGTTGATGCCCACTACACTGCTCAGGACTGGGAAGGATTTAAGGAACTGCTGGAGAAGAGCGACATTCAAGACAAGGAAATTGTGCTAAGGGTCCTTTCCATGTATGATGACCCTGAGGTTCGTGAGCGAGAAATCAAGAACATCAGCTACGTTTTCGGTCAGCTAGCGGACGAGATCTTACCGCTCTTACGTCGTTCTCGCCTCGTTGCCAATGTGGAGATCATCGGCAAGAGTGATGAGGAGATTGCAAAATTAGCCAAGGAACGTCCAGGGATGCTCAACCTAGAGGAGTTGCTGTATGCAGCGACTCTTACCAACGACATAAGCCGTCAACGTGCTATATATACATCTGCGACACAGGTCTCCCCTAATGAGCCACGGGCTTACAATAACCTCGGTGCACTGGCTTACAAAGAAGGCAACTACGCATTAGCAAAACAATACTTCGAAAAAGCTCAGTCTATCGACAGAGCAAATAACATCGTAACACCCGAGACGATGATGAACATGGGGTTAATCAAGATGCTCGAAGGTGACGATAATGAGGCACAAACACTCATCGGGCAGGTATCTGGTGTACCTGAATTAAATGAAGCGCTTGGGCTCATCTACATCAAGCAAGGTAAGTACCCTGAAGCAGCTAAGGCTCTATACGATGCTCGTACAAATAATGGTATCCTAGCTCAAATCCTAAATAAGGACTACAACAGAGCTTTGGAGCTATTCGACATGACCACAAAGAGGGATGAGATGACATACTACCTACAGGCCCTAATTGGAGCACGTACATCACAAACCGATATCATCCAGAAGGGAATCACAGAGGCGGTAAAGATTAATCCATCCATCGCCCCAACGATCCTGAAGGACAAGGAATTTGCGAGATATGCTACTCAACGCTTCTTCCTTGATGCTCTCCAATAACAACAAAAGTTAGTGTTGTCTAAATAAAAGAGGTGTAACTGATCAGTTACACCTCTTTTATTTAGACAGCCTATATGAAATTAATCCATTAAAGGCATCTAAAGAAATGCTATTTTTCAAGCATTTTAATGCCTCTTTATAGCAAGTTTAACGAGAAAAACGTTCATAATATAAAGAAAATAGTATATATTTGCATTGGTCAATAATGTGCAAACACTTCTTCACCTCATCACTAAAGATGAGGGAGGATGGGTCTCTTAACACTTTATGGACAGTATATGGGATAGAAACAACATTAATTATAAACCCTATTAATAAAGCAAAAGTATGAACATCTCACACATTGAGCATCTTGGAATTGCCGTAAAGAGCATTGAAGAACACCTACCATACTACGAAGGTGTGCTTGGAATGAAGTGCTACAACATTGAGGTTGTAGAGGATCAGAAAGTAAAAACCGCTTTCTTCAAAGTGGGCAACAGCAACACAAAGATTGAGCTACTAGAGCCTACTAGCCCCGATAGCACTATCGCAAAATTCATAGAAAAGCGAGGCGAGGGTATACACCATATCGCATACTGTGTAGATGATGTAGAGAAGTCACTACGCGATGTAGAGGCGAAAGATGTGCGACTCATCGATAAAAATCCTCGTGGTGGTGCAGAAGGTCTAGAGATAGCATTCCTTCACCCAAAGAGTACAGGTAGTGTGCTAACTGAGCTTTGCCACAATCCTGCAGAAAAATAATTTGAATTATAAAACATCGGAAATATGTCAACACAATTAGATAAGATACAGGAGCTGAAAGAGCTTCGTGAAAAAGCTCGCCTAGGAGGTGGAGAGAAGAGAATAGAGAAGCAACACAGCCGTGGTAAGTACACTGCTCGTGAGCGTATCAATATGCTTCTAGACGAAGGTAGCTTTGACGAAATGGATATGTTCGTTCAACACCGCTCTACTAACTTCGGTCTAGAAAAGACTAAATTTTATGGCGATGGTGTCGTTACTGGTAGCGGTACCATTGATGGTCGTCTAGTATATGTTTTTGCTCAAGACTTCACCGTTATCGGTGGTGCTTTGGGTGAAATGCATGCTGCTAAGATCTGCAAAGTAATGGATCAGGCCATGAAGATGGGTGCTCCTGTTATTGGTATCAATGACTCGGGTGGTGCACGTATTCAGGAAGGTGTGAATGCACTCTCTGGTTATGCAGAAATCTTCCAACGTAACATCCTAGCTAGTGGTGTCGTACCACAGATCTCAGCTATCTTTGGTCCTTGTGCAGGTGGTGCTGTATATTCTCCAGCACTTACTGACTTTACGATCATGGCTAGTGGTACTAGTTACATGTTCTTAACTGGTCCTAAGGTGGTCAAGACCGTGACTCACGAAGATGTAAGCCAGGAGGACCTTGGTGGTGCTTCAGTACACGCATCTAAGAGTGGTGTGGCTCACTTTGCTGTTGATGACGAAAAAGAAGGTATCAATCTTATTCGCCACATGCTTAGCTTCATGCCATCTAATAATATGGAGGAAGCACCTATCTTTGAGTGCAACGACCCAATCGACAGAATGGAAGAGTCTCTTAACGAGATCATTCCTGAAAACCCAAATAAATCATACGATATGTATGATGTCATCGGTGCAATCATCGATAATGGCGAGTTCCTAGAAGTTCATCGTGACTTCGCGGAGAATATCATCTGTGGATTTGCTCGCTTTGGAGGACAGAGCGTAGGTATCGTAGCTAACCAACCAAGATCTAAGGCTGGTTCACTGGACGTTAACGCTAGCCGTAAGGGTGCTCGTTTCGTTCGTTTCTGCGACGCATTCAATATCCCACTGGTAACCCTAGTGGACGTACCAGGATTCTTACCAGGTACAGGACAAGAGTACAATGCTGTAATCACTCACGGTGCTAAGATCCTATACGCTTATGGAGAGGCTACAGTACCAAAGGTAACAGTTATCCTTCGTAAGGCTTACGGTGGTGCATACATCGTAATGAGCTCTAAGCACCTACGTGGTGATGTTAACTTCGCATGGCCTACAGCAGAAATCGCAGTAATGGGCCCAAGTGGTGCAGTAGAAGTAGTCTTCGCTAAGGAGGTTGCTGCTGCTGAAGATCCAGCTGCCGCTGCTGCTGAGAAAGAAGCTGAGTACCGTAAGGCTTTCGCTAACCCATATAATGCAGCTAGCTATGGCTACATCGATGATGTTATCGAACCTAGCAATACTCGCTTCCGCATCACCCGTGCACTACGTCAGCTAAGGAATAAGAGGGTACAAAATCCTGCTAAAAAGCATGATAATATTCCTCTATAATTCTTTTCGAAAAGAATAGATATAACTTATTAAGGATAAAATATATGAGACACAACGACGACGGGATCCAAGTAGTGGTCAATGTCAATGTGAATGTCAATGGTAAAAGTATTACAGGCGGTAATAACTACGAAGAGGCCTCTGATGAGGTTCAAGCAGCTATCGCTACAGCTCTTTACCAGTACCTAAATGAAGGTGGCATGACAGTGAGAAGTGGTTCAACATCTCCAAGAATGCAAAACCAACAACAAACATCTGCATGGGCGAATAAGGGTCTAACCTTACGTCGCATGCCTGGACAATGGTAATCCTTGTGAATAGATTACTATTTCTTTGAAAAAGATATTGAATAGACCAAAACAAAGATTCAAAAAGATATGAATAAGAAATTTGCATACACCATCAATGGTACTAAGTACGAGGTGGAAATTAATGGTATCGAAAATGGTATCGCAAAAGTGGCTGTTAACGGCACTTATTACGATGTCAGACTAGAGGATATGGCTCCTGCCCAACAGGCTGCTGCTCCAGCACCAGCTCCTGCAGCAGCTCCAGTAGTAGCAGCTCCTGCACCAGTTGAGAAGCCTATACAAGCAGCGCCAGAAGCAACACCTGCTCCTGCACCTAAAGCAGAGCCAGCAGCTCCTGCAGCAGCACCCACAGCTGGTGGATCACCTGTGGTTTCTCCACTTCCTGGAGTGGTGATTAAGATCATCGCAAAGGTTGGTGATACTGTTAAGAAGGGCGACAAACTTCTAGTCCTTGAGGCTATGAAGATGGAGAATGATGTAAAAGCTCCAAAAGCTGGAACTATTGCATCTATTGAAGTTGCTGAAGGAGATAGTGTCCCAGAAGGAACAACTCTTATCACCATTGCATAAAAAGTATTATTTAGCTTTCGCTAAATACCTAATAAGTAAAGGCTGGAAAACGATTATGTTTTCCAGCCTTTACTTATTCAACAAACCACAAGTAATTATCATTACAACCCCCAACAAGGCTACCGTCAACTATTCTACCAACCGACGAACCAAGAAAAAAGCGAAAGACCTCTATCCCGAATGGTATCAAAAGCGAATATTAGAGGGGGCTTCTCTATAAGACTTAAGAGGTTAATAGGTCAGTGTAAGATTGGTGAAAAAACAAGATTTGGAATAGCTACTCCTTGGTGGTTGCTCATCGCTATCATTGTTTGATGTTTTTAGCCACCTATGGTAAAAAGTGTAATGTACCCTTTGAGAAAGTCAAGAAAGATATTTTAGAGTTTGTGCTACGAATGGATACCGTTACAGGTAAGACCGAGCAACATTTCACGAAACAGAATGCTTTGGACACTCTCAAAGCCTATAAAGAGAGTGACAAGACGACCCTACCAATCAAGATTATATCCGACCACACAGGGCTTCAAATCATGCAAAACAAACGCAATGGACGAAACACTATGAACCATTTAGAAAAAGCAAGGGCAGTTCAAGAAAAAGACTATCCAAACGGTTCTTGGTGATATGAAGACGGCAGATCGAGAGCCACCGCAGAGAATAGCGAACATTATACTAAAGTGCAGAAGTGGCGAAAAAAAGACCCTAATTCGTCCAATAAGAGCCTTTGTGCAAGAGAAACAAGTCTAAGTAAGACAACAAGTCCACAAGTGGTGGAGCCATATTCAGATTTGAAACTTGTAAAATTTACTCTTTTGTGTTGATAAAAATGAAGGGCGATTATGGCTGCTCTACATTTATTGAACAACGGTTTATATTTATCAAGAAGGAAGAAAAACCTACTACGCAAAAGACAAGTAGTATTAATCCCTCAAGTAAATCAAATTGAATCGCCTTAAACATTAATAAACAAAAGGCCCCAATAAATGTCTTTTTGAAAAATAATAATAGTATTACCTTTATGTCGTTGACTCAATAACAAGAACCTTCTAATGCTACACCAAAAGGAGATATGAGTGCAACTGTTTGCTTTCCAGTAAATTCACCTAAAGTCGTTCATTTTTCTTTATTAAAGAACGAGCTCCAGAAAGTCCAAGTACCATCATACAAGAAAAGAACACAGCCAAGTATATTTTTCCGTTTACTATGGCCTCCGTCAACAGAACAATATACAGTATACAAGAAATTGTACACGTGGCATATATATAAAAACTTTTTCCCATAACTAATACGCTGTTATTGCACCTACCAACCTACCAGAAACACCTCCAATTATTGCACCTATGGCAGTCCACAAACCACAAAAGGCAGACCCGATAAAATGTACCTCAAAGACTTGAAAGTCGTTTGCCACCCACAATACTGGCAGCACACCATCTCACGTCATTTTATTGCTTTCTATACCACAACCGTAGTATTAACCCACCGCTTCGCTCCTAATTCGGTACCTGCAGATACTGTCCCCAAAAAGTGTGTAAGTCCCAAGAATGTTATCTTTGAAAAGTTAAAAACAAAAGATAAACAAGAAGATGAGACTTACACAAATGCAATTTAAGGAAATTCTATCAAACTTGATGACAGAGCCAAATGGAGTTGGCCGTTTAATGGAGTTAATCATCGAAATAGCGATGCAAGGGGAGAGGGAACTGTATAAAGAAGATAGTGGCGATGTGAGCAATGGATACCGCTCCCGTCGCATCTTTGCGAGTGGTAATATGCTAGAATTACGAGTACCCCGAACTCGACAGCAGGGCTTCATGCCCTTGATTTTAGGCGTTCTCAAAGATCAAGAGAAAGAGATGGGAGAACTAGCAGGTTATCTATATAGCTGCGGTAATACGATGGAGGATATCTCTGGAGTATTCGAGCGTTTGTATGGTAAACGTTATAGTACGAGTCAAATCAATCGTCTCTCCTTATCGACCCAAGAAGCAGTAGAAGAGTGGCGTCAAAGACGTCTACCGAGGACTTTAGAGGCACTTGTTATCGATGCTACATATCTTCCTGTACGGAGAGGAGAAAGTGTGAGCAAGGAGGCATTTTTTGTAGTGATGAGTTTAGATAGCGAAGGACGTCGAGACATCGTGGGTGTCTATAATAATCCAACAGAGGGAAGCGGCATCTGGGGCGAGTTTTTTGAGGATCTAAAAAGCCGAGGACTCGAAGAGGTAGGACTAATCATTTCAGACGGGTTGAATAACATTGAAGAGGTTGCATGTGAGCACTTTACAGAAGTGGAAGTCCAGCTCTGCACGGTGCATCTACAGCGAGAAATAACTCGAAAGATACGCCCTCGAGATAAGTCAGCCATCGCAAGTGATCTACAGGAGGTCTTTAGTAAAGACGGCTCAAGAAGCTCACCTTTAGATGGCCTAGAGAGCTTTAAAAACTTTGCGTTCAGATGGCGTAAGAGCTATCCTTTTCTCACAAAAATAGCTAACGGTCAGAGGATAGAGTATTACTTCACATACCTAAAATACGACGTCAGTGTTCGCAAGTACATTCATAGTACTAACTGGATAGAACGCTTCAATAGACAGGTAAAGAAAGGGGCTCGATATAAATGTGCATTACCTAGCGTAGAATCCGCTCTACACTTGATAGGTAGTATTGCAATCAATGCAAACTATCTGAAGAAAAGAATAGGAGATCTAACTCTTGGACTTAGGAAGAACAATGAAAAGTAAATAACAACAATGTGCTTTATTTTCCAACACAAAGATATCAACCTAAAAGAATACGGCAAGGCGGTGTCTCCGCGGTGCTACGACAGCCTTGCCTTAATTCTTTATTGGTCTATCTTTAATGTTTATGGAAAACAAAGCGAAAAAATATGTAGGTTTGCTTTTCAGAGACGCATTCTGCCGTACACACTTTTGGGGACACTACCTCTGCCGTACACACTTTTGGGGACACTACCTGGCCTGATACTATCCCGAAAAAGTGTGTAAGTCCCAAGAATGTTTTCTTTGTTAAAATTAAAAAGTCACCGCTAGTAAAAAATCCTAGCAGTGACTTCACTTTAAATCAATAAACCCTTACATTAGGGTTATGTCGCAGTCCTATTAATAAACAAGGACTTGATCTTTACTCTTCTGAATTAGCCTCTTCCTTAGCTGGAGCTTCATTGTTTGCTACAGGAGCAGCAGTCTCTGAATTACCCTTACTGCGGCGAGAGCGACGAGTACGCTTACCAGATGTAGATTTCTTATCTTCCTTAATACGGTTTTCATTGAAATCCACTAACTCGATAAGGCACATCATAGCGTCATCACCTTGACGGTGACCAGTCTTTAGAATACGTGTGTATCCACCAGGTCTATTTGCTACCTTTTCAGCAACTACAGTAAAAAGCTCATTCACAGTAGCATGGTTTTGTAGCTTCTGGAATGCCATACGACGTGAGTGTACGGTATCTTCTTTTGATTTGCTGATAATTGGCTCTACATATACCCTTAATGCCTTAGCCTTAGGTAATGTAGTGAAAATTCGCTTATGAGTAATAAGTGAATTTGCCATATTTGAGAGCATAGCCTTACGGTGTGCTGCAGTACGTGAGAGGTGATTAAACTTCTTATTGTGTCTCATTATTTTGTCGTATTACTCTTTATCAAGTTTGTACTTTGAAATATCCATGCCAAAGGTCAGCCCTAATGTACTAAGTAGATCTTCTACCTCGGTGAGAGATTTTTTACCAAAGTTGCGGAACTTCAAAAGTTCATTACGATTATACTGAACCAAGTCGCCGATAGTCTCAACATCTGCGGCACGCAGACAATTAAGAGCTCTAACAGAAAGTTCTACATCAGCAAGCTTAGTCTTAAGTTGCTGACGCATCATAATCGCATTTTCATCAAAAACTTCTTCTACTGCCTCAGACTCAAGCTCAATATCAATACTCTCATCACTGAAAAGAGCAAAGTGCTTAATAAGAATAGATGCAGCATCTTTTAATGCTTCTTTGGGTGCTATAGAACCGTTGGTGTCCACTTCGATTAAAAGACGATCATAGTCAGTCTTTTGCTCTACACGAGTATTTTCAACGGAAATCTTCACGTTGGTAATTGGGGTATAAATAGCATCAATAGCAATTTGCTGTGGATCATCGAAAGATTCGGCGATCTCTTCTGCTGCCATCCAACCTCTACCTTTATCTATCGAAAGTTGAATTTGAAGATTAGCAGACTTATCCAGAGTACAAATAACTAGATCTTTATTAAGCACATCAAAGTTTGATAGAGCCTCAGAAATGTCTTGTCCTGAAAATGTTTCTTGTTTCTTGCCATTAATATTAATGGTAACAACCTCTTCATTTTCTCCTGGAACAATCTGCTTCAGATTAACTTTTTTTAGGTTGAGGATAATATTAGTAACATCCTCTACGACCCCCGGCACACTGTCAAATTCATGATTAACACCATCAATCTTAATAGAATTGATAGCAAAACCCTCTGGAGATGACAGTAATATTCGACGAAGAGCGTTACCTATGGTCATCCCATAGCCTGGCTCAAGGGGCTTAAACTCGAACTTGCCATGAGTAGGCGTCGATTCAAGCATAAGTACTTTGTCTGGTTTTTGAAATGCAATTAAAGCCATATTCTCTTCTTCTTATTCTGTATAAAAATATATAGGTTGGGGGATTACTTAGAATACAACTCAACGATAAGTTGCTCCTTAATAGTCTCAGGAATATCCGCACGCTCTGGAATGTGTAGGAATGTACCACTTAGTGAAGCAGCATCCCACTGAAGCCATGGATATTGATTGTGGCTTAGTCCTTGTACAGCATCAGCTACAATCACTAACGACTTAGAACGCTCACGCACCCCTACTACTTGTCCTGGAGACAATGTGTATGATGGAATGTCCACAACTTGTCCATCCACCACAATATGTCCGTGATTAACAAGCTGACGTGCAGCATTACGAGTACGTGCAATACCTAGACGATATACCACATTATCAAGACGGCGCTCTAAAAGCTGAATAAGCACTTCACCACGAACCCCAGGCATACGTGAAGCACGCTCATAAAGGTTACGGAACTGACGTTCAAGAACGCCATAGGTGTACTTAGCTTTTTGTTTCTCGCGCAGCTGCAACCCATACTCAGACGTTTTGCGACGGCGTGAATTACCATGCTGGCCTGGAGGGTAGTCCTTTTTACTTTTTACATTACCGAAGATGGATTCACCAAACTTACGGTTTACTTTGGCTTTTGGGCCTGTGTATCTTGCCATGTTTGTAATTAATAAAACATTGTGGTCACCACTCGAATCTTATACAAAGTGGATGACACTAAATAATATTTACATATCTCTATTATACCATGAAACATTGTTACGCACAGCCGCGTCGGGAAATCATTAAGAGTAGTGCTTTCACTGGCAACCACTCTGCATTAAATAGCTAGATTAGCCCTAAAATCTGCGTAAAAGTCTCATTAAATCGAGCGAGTGAGTCCCTCATTTAAAAATGATAGGACAAACGTCAAACCGATTAAGGCTTACGACGCTTAGGAGGACGACATCCATTGTGTGGCATTGGAGTGACATCAACAATCTCCATCACTTCGATACCTGCACCATGAATAGTACGAATTGCGCTTTCACGTCCATTACCTGGACCTTTAACGTAAACTGTTACCTTTCTCAAGCCTGCATCGTATGCAACTTTAGCACAATCTTGTGCTGCCATTTGTGCTGCATAAGGAGTGTTTTTCTTAGAGCTACGAAAGCCCATTTTACCAGCACTCGACTGAGAAATAGCTTGCCCTTGATTATTGGTAAGGGTTATAATTATATTATTGAAGGAAGAGTGAATATGTGCTTGCCCAATAGCATCCACTTGAACTTTTCTCTTCTTAGCAACTGATTTCTTTGCCATACTTTTTCTCTAAAATTACTTAGTAGCCTTTTTCTTATTAGCGACGGTCTTTTTACGACCTTTTCGCGTACGAGCATTATTCTTAGTACTCTGACCTCTAAGAGGGAGACCAATACGATGACGCACACCACGATAGCAGCCTATGTCCATAAGGCGTTTAATATTAAGCTGAGTCTCACTACGAAGATCACCTTCTACTTTAAAATTAGAAGTAATCTCCTCACGGATAGCAGCGGCTTGGTCATCTGTCCAATCCTTAACTTTGATGTCTTGGTCAACTCCTGCATTCTCAAGAATGGTAATAGCTCTGCTGCGACCTACTCCGTAGATATAAGTCAAAGCAATAGCACCACGCTTATTTTGTGGCAGGTCAACCCCAACAATTCTAATTGCCATATAATGTTATTGTATAGTTAGTTACTTGTAACTGTGTATGATTTTTCTCGTCAATCAAGAAAACATCCTTACCAAGCATTCAGAAAATTAATTCTGACGTTGCTTGAATTTAGGATTCTTCTTATTGATAATATAGAGGCGTCCTTTTCTACGAACAATCTTGCAGTCTGGGGTACGCTTCTTAAGTGATGTTCTAACCTTCATTTTTATTCTCTCTAATCCTCTCTTAAAGAATAGTTCTTCACAGAAAGGAGATTATTAATTCGAATTTCTTTAGATCCTTTACTTATAGCGGTATGATATACGCCCTTTAGTTAAATCATAAGGGGACATTTCTACCTTTACCCGGTCTCCGGGTAAGATGCGTATGTAGTGCATGCGCATCTTGCCAGAGATATGTGCTGTTATCTGATGGCCATTATCAAGCTCCACCTTAAACATTGCGTTTGAGAGAGCTTCAACTATGACTCCATCTAATTCTATTGCTGGTTGTTTTGCCATAAATAGGTTATCTTTCTCCTTCCTTAAAAAAATTCTAAATTCTTACTGTAATTAATATCATTAAAAACTTTCGCAGCCTAATGTCTCATATACGTAATCAAAGCTGCTCATGATCTTTGCTCGCCCATCCACTACGGCTATACAATGCTCATAATGAGCCGATGGTTTTCTATCTTTCGTGCGAACTGTCCAGCCATCGTCATACATAACAACGTTCTTACTGCCAAGATTAATCATCGGTTCAATACAAATGCATAGGCCCTCTTCTATTACTGGACCTCTACCACGTCGTCCATAATTTGGCACACTAGGTGACTCGTGCATAACGCGACCTATACCGTGACCCGTAAATTCACGGACAACGGAATAACCACGCTCCTCACAATAGCTCTGTACTGCATGACCAATATCGCCAATTCTACGACCTACTTGAACTGCCTCGATACCCTTATACAAAGAATCTTTAGTAGTGTTAAGTAAACCTGCCACCTCTTGACTTATTTCGCCAACAGGGAATGTAAATGCGCTATCTCCGACAAAGCCATCAATAAATGTACCACAGTCAACGCTAATAATATCACCGTCTTTAAGAACTACACTGTCCGAGGGAATTCCATGAACAATATATTCATTAATAGATGTGCATATACTTCCCGGAAAACCATTATAACCTAAAAATGCTGGCTCAGCTCCATGATCCTTAATGAAATCATAGGCGATAGTATCCAGTTGTTTAGTAGTGACACCTGGCTTAATATGTTTTGCCAACTCACCAAGAGTCTTACCTACAAGTTGATTTGCCTTGTAAAGCTTGTCGATCTCTTCTGAGCTTTTTAGTATTATTTGTTCCCGTTGTAGCATGAGCTTTAAAAATTAATTACAAAAATGGAAATCTCCAAATTTAGAATCAGTACATATTTCCTGCACGGCCTTTAATATGACCTGTTTCAAGCAAACCATCGTAGTGATGCTGAAGAAGATGACTCTCAACCTGCTGAAGTGTATCTAATACAACTCCTACAAGGATGATCAATGAAGTACCTCCGAAAAATTGAGAGAACTCTGGAGAAACTCCAAATAATCTTGCAAAAGCTGGTAAAATAGCCACGATAGCAAGGAATAAGGCACCTGGTAATGTAATTTTACTCATCACATTATCTAAATAATCCTTTGTTGCCTTACCAGGCTTTACACCAGGAACAAAACCATTTGAACGCTTCAAGTCATCTGCCATCTGCCCAGGATTAATAGTAACCGCAGTATAAAAATAGGTAAAGAGAATAATCATGGCCGCAAAAATAAAGTTATACCAGAAACTCTGACCAGTTACAAACCCTTGCCAAAAAGAGGAAGTAGTTTGATAACCAACTAATGTTACTGGTATAAACATGATAGCCTGAGCAAAAATGATCGGCATCACGTTAGCAGCATTTACCTTAAGTGGAATATACTGACGAGCCCCACCATACATACGATTACCTACTGTACGACGAGCATACTGTACAGGCACTCGACGAGTTCCCTGAACAAGTAAAATAGCACCAGCGATCACGAATAAGAGTATAAGCAATTCAAGTACAAATAGGAAGATACCACCAGGGTTTTGGAAACGAAGAATAAACTCATTTACCAATGACTGAGGTAATCTAGCCAAAATACCTACTAAGATAATGAATGAAACTCCATTACCAATACCCTTATCTGTAATACGTTCACCTAACCAAAGTGTAAACATAGAACCTGCTGCCATTATTAAAGTGCACGAAAGACTAAACATAATACCGCTAGGCATAGCACTTCCTGCAACGAGAAGTTGTTTATTTAGGTTAAGTAAATAGATAGGTCCTTGAATAAGAAGAATTATAATAGTAAGATAACGTGTCCACTGATTGATCTTACGACGACCGCTTTCACCCTCTCTTTGCATCTTTTGGATCTTAGGCCATACAATACCCAATAACTGCATCACAATTGACGCAGAGATATAAGGCATGATACCTAATGCCATAATAGAGGCGTTACTAAAAGCACCTCCGGAAAACATATCCAGCAAAGCAAGCACACCACCACGGGTTTGATTTTTTAACGCCACGAGCGTTGAAGGGTCAATCCCCGGTAATACGATCTGAGTGCCTAGTCGATAGATTACAATTAACCAAACCGTAGTCATGATACGGCTTCTTAAGTCCTCTATCTTCCAGATATTTCTGAGCGTTTGAATAAATTTCATCAGTACTTTATCTCACTTATTATAGAAAAATGATTTCTCCGCCAGCTTTCTCAATAGCATCCTTAGCTGATGCTGATGCTGCATGTGCCGTTACTTTCAGAGCACTCTTTACTTCTCCGTTACCTAAGATCTTAATCCTAGCATCTTTATGCACCTTGCCAGCCTTCACTAATTCAGTTACAGTAATCTCTGTTACGTTCAAAGATTCAGCAACCTCTGTAAGGGTAGAAAGATTAACTGGAGCATATTCTATTCTATTAGGATTACGAAAGCCAAATTTAGGCACTCTTCTCTGAAGAGGCATCTGGCCCCCCTCAAAGCCAAACTTCCTAGAGTATCCAGAGCGGCTCTTAGCCCCTTTATGACCTCTTGTAGAAGTTCCTCCCATACCACTACCTTCACCTCGACCAATTCTCTTACGAGATTTAGTAGATCCAGCAGCAGGTTTCAAATTGGATAGGTTCATATCAATATCAAATCTCTTATATTTTTAGACTCATTTATGGCATGGCCATAAACAATATCGTATTACTCTTCGATTATTTGGATAAGGTGACGAACCTTATGCATGTTACCACGCACTGAAGGAATATCTTCCACCTCAACCACTCTATTCATTTTCTTAAGTCCGAGAGCATCTAACGCAGCTTTTTGGTCCTTAGGACAATTTATACGGCTACGGACTTGTTTAATCTTAATCATACTCATCTTTTTGTCTCCTGCTTAACCGTTGAATACTTTTTCTACAGCGATCCCTCTGACGTTAGCCACATCAAGTGGACTACGTAACTCAGAAAGAGCTTTCACAGTAGCTTTTACAAGGTTGTGAGGATTACTAGAACCCTTACTCTTAGCTAGCACATCGGTCACACCAACACTCTCAAGTACAGCACGCATAGCACCTCCGGCTACGACTCCAGTACCCTCAGATGCAGGCTTAATCATTACAACCGCACCACCATAGCGAGCTGATTGTTCATGAGGAATAGTTCCTTTGTGAACTGGCACCTTAATAAGATTCTTCTTAGCAGCTTCGGTTCCTTTTTGGATAGCTACTGTTACTTCACTAGCTTTACCCAAACCATAGCCAATAATACCATTCTCATCACCAACAACGACCATAGCCGCAAGTGAAAAAGTTCGACCACCCTTTGTTACCTTAGTAACACGGTTGATAGCCACGAGCCTCTCCTTTAATTCAAGGCCATTTATGGAGTTAATTCTTTTCATATCTATTCTTCGTCCTTATCAAAATTAATTAGAACTTTAGTCCAGCTTTACGAGCTCCATCAGCTAATTCTTTCACTCGACCGTGGTAAAGGTAGCCATTTCTATCAAATACTACACTCTCAATCCCAGCCTGAATAGCTCTTTCACCTAAAGACTCACCTACCTTAGCTGCAATTTCCTTTTTGGTCATCTTATCAGTAATCTTAGTAGAATCACTTGCTAGAAGTGTCTTACCTTCGACATCATCAATAATCTGAGCATAGATCTGCTTGTTACTTCTGAATACTGTGAGCCTTGGTCTAGCAGCAGTACCGTAGATCTTCCTCCGCACTCTAGATTTAATCTTAAATCTTCTTTCTCTTTTAGTTATCATAGTTATAATACCTTTCTAAAATGAAATGTGATTACTTAGCTGCGGTCTTACCAGACTTTCTACGGATGTACTCACCAACAAACTTAATACCCTTACCTTTATATGGCTCAGGTTTACGGAAAGAACGAATCTTTGCACAAACTTGTCCTAGCAATTGCTTATCAGCACTTTCAAGAATCACAAGAGGTGCTTTATTACGCTCCATCTTTGTTTCCACCTTAATCTCATCTGGTAGCATCAAGAAAATTGGGTGAGAATAGCCTACCGAAAGCTCAAGAAGTTGACCTTGGTTAGCAGCTCTAAAACCCACTCCAATTAGTTCCATCGTCTTAGTATAACCTTCAGTTACACCAACCACCATGTTATTAATGAGTGAACGATACAACCCATGAAGAGCTCTCTCTTCTTGTGCATCAGTCGTACGAGATAACTTAATCTCGTTATCTTCAATCTCAATCTTAATTCTAGGGTCAACGTTTTGACTTAGTTCACCCTTTGGACCCTTTACAGTTACTACGTTATCATTAATAGAAACGTTGATACCTGCGGGAACCGTAATTGGTAATTTACCTATCCTTGACATTCTATATCTCCTTTATTCTATTAATTAATATACGTAGCAAAGTACTTCTCCACCAATCTTAAGATTAGCTGCTTCCTTATTGGTCATTACACCATGAGAAGTTGAGAGAATTGCTATTCCTAGTCCATTTAGTACGCGAGGCATCTCATTATGTCCGACATATTTTCTAAGTCCGGGACGTGATACACGCTCTAGATGCTTAATAGCACTTGCTTTAGAAGCCACATCATATTTTAGCGCAATTTTAATTGTGCCTTGTGGGCCTTCGTTATCCATAAACATGTAGTTCAGGATGTAGCCTTTCTCGAAGAGGATCTTTGTCATCTCCTTCTTCAGGTTACTCGCTGGGATTTCCACCACTCTATGCTTTGCCATAATAGCATTGCGTAGGCGAGTTAAATAGTCCGCAATTGGATCAGTCATTTTTTCTTTCGCTTAAATTAATCTGATAGCGTCACTCGTTCTAAATCGTGACACCTCAAACAATATTTAAAACACTCACTTAATTATGTACATTCGCTAAAGCCTTACGTATAAAAACCTATCAGCTATTCGCCAATGTACCTACCTACAGCTAATAATCTTAGATTACCAGCTAGCTTTTTTAACACCAGGTATCAAGCCCTTAGATGCCATTTCTCTAAATTGGATACGAGATATCCCAAATAGACGAATGTAACCCTTAGGACGACCTGTAATGCTACAGCGATTATGCAAGCGAACAGGGCTTGCATTCTTAGGGAGCTTTTGAAGAGCCTCATAATCACCAGCTGCCTTAAGCTTTGCACGCTTATCAGCATACTTTGCGACCATCTTTGCTCTCTTACGCTCCCGCGCTTTCATTGATTCTTTAGCCATTTCCTATACTTGGTTTATAGTTAGTTCGATTCACTTTTCTTGAATGGGATACCAAATTCCTTTAGTAGTGCATAACCTTCTTCATCAGTTTTTGCACTAGTAACGAATGTGATGTTCATACCCATAATCTTTGTTACTGAGTCAATATTAATTTCAGGGAAAATAATTTGCTCTGTAACGCCTAGTGTATAGTTACCACGTCCATCAAGTCGACTATCAACACCACGGAAGTCTCTAATACGAGGAAGTGCAATACGAATCAACCTTTCAAGGAACTCGTACATCTTTTCCCTTCTTAGAGTCACCATGATCCCAATAGGATTACCTTTACGAACCTTAAAATTAGAAATATCCTTTTTCGAATAGGTAACAATCGGCTTCTGACCTGTAATCAAAGCAAGCTCACCAAGAGCGACTTCGATTATTTTCTTATCGGCGGTTGCTGCACCCAAACCTTGATTGATAACAATCTTCTCAAGGACAGGTACCTGCATTATACTGCTATAACCGAATTGCTTCATCAGAGCAGGTACAATTCGCTCGATATATTCATTTTTTAAATTATCTGTAGCCATTTCTTTCAGATATATACTCTTATTGTGCTGCTATCTTACTCACTTCAGAAGCTCGCCTGATTTCTTCGCATATCTTACAAGCCTTCCATTGTCATCGCGCTTGCGACCAATTCTTGTAGGGCCACCAGTCTTAGGATCCACAGGATTAAGATTGGAGATATGGATTGGAGCCTCTTTCTTGATCATACCGCCTTGAGGGTGTGTTGCTGATGGCTTAGTACGTCTTGTGACGATATTCATTCCTTCAACAACAGCACGCTCCTTAGCTGTATCTACCATTAGTACGCGACCAGTCTTGCCTTTATCATTACCAGCAAGAACATATACTGTATCGCCTTTCTTTATATGAAATTTACTCATATTGTCTTGTCCTTTTAGTCTAATAACTCACAAAGATACTAATATTATAGCACTTCTGGAGCAAGTGAGACAATCTTCATATTCACGGCACGAATTTCACGTGCTACAGGACCAAAAATACGTGTTGCTCTGATGTCGCCTGATGCATTTAACAGCACACAAGCATTGTCATCAAAACGGATATATGATCCATCAGCTCTACGAATTTCTTTTTTAGTCCTTACGATCACCGCTTTTGATACGGAGCCTTTCTTCACGTCGCTACCAGCGATTGTGCTCTTTACAGAAACCACAATCACGTCACCGATCGAAGCATACCTGCGGCGAGTGCCACCAAGTACACGGATACAAAGTACTTCACGAGCACCACTATTATCCGCAACAGTTAGTCTTGATTCTTGTTGTATCATAGTCTTATACTACTCTCTATTACTTCGCTCTTTCAATAATCTGGAGCAATCTCCAACGCTTTGAGCGGCTGAGAGGTCTAGTCTCCATAATTCTCACAATGTCGCCTTCGTTGCACTCATTATTCTCGTCATGCACATGGAACTTTTTAGTTCTACTCATGTACTTACCATAGATAGGGTGCTTTTCTTTCCATTGAACCGCAACAGTAATAGTTTTATCCATTTTGTTGCTTGAGACGACGCCCTGTCTAACTTTTCTTAAATTTCTATCATTCATCTTAGAGCGACTTCTTAGTTGTTAATACTCTCAATACTTTTCTCGCTAAGTATAGTCTTCAGACGAGCCACAAGCTTACGTTGCTTTGTAATTGAAGATGGTTGATCTAAAGGACTCACCTTATGGTTAAGCACCATTTGATTAAGTCTTGTTGACTCCACATCAATTCTCTCTTGAAGCTCCTGTACCGAGAGTTCTCTTATCTCATTACTTTTCATATCAGTTCTCTTACCTCAATAAAATTATTTCACTACCGGTACTCTAAATCAATACTCATAATCGCGACGTACTACAAATTTTGTAGTAACGGGTAACTTCTGAGCAGCAAGGCGTAATGCCTCTTTTGCTACTTCATAACTTACGCCTTCGATTTCAAAAAGCATACGCCCAGGAGTAACAGGTACTACGAATCCTTCTGGAGAACCCTTACCCTTACCCATACGTACTTCAGCAGGCTTTTTGGTGATTGGCTTGTCAGGGAAAACCCTAACCCAAACCTGACCCTGACGCTGCATATATCTAGTCACAGCAATACGTGCCGCTTCTATTTGGCGACCAGTGATCCACTTACTCTGTAGGGATTTGATACCAAAAGAGCCAAAAGCTAACTGGTTACCGCGCTGAGCATTTCCTTTCATGCGGCCTTTCTGCTGTCTTCTAAACTTGGTCTTCTTAGGTTGTAACATTATATTATATGTCTTTCTTCTAAGCTGTTAAATATCATTGGATATCGTCAGAAAGTCTCATGATTAGTCGTTATTCTTGCGACCACCACGACCGCCTCTGCGACGACCACCTCTATTGTTACCGCGGTTACCGCCTTCACGACGATTACGCTTATCTCTCTGAGCAGTGAAGTCTGGTGCTAAATCTACTTTACCATATACCTCACCTCGACAGATCCAAACTTTTACTCCGATCAAACCAACCTTTGTTAAAGCAGGCTCGTGAGTATAATCTATATCGGCACGGAATGTATGCAATGGAGTACGTCCTTCTTTAAAGTTCTCACTTCTTGCCATTTCAGCACCATTCAAACGACCGCTTAATTGCACCTTAATTCCTTCAGCACCACTTCTGATAGCGTTACCAATAGCAAGTTTTACAGCACGACGGTAGTTCATTCTACCCTCTAGCTGTCTAGCAATACTATCAGCTACGATTACAGCATCAGTTTCAGGATTGCGAATCTCGAAAATATTCAGCTGTATTTCCTTATCAGTAATTTTCTTAAGCTCTTCTTTAAGCTTATCAATTTCGCTACCGCCACGCCCGATAATAAAACCAGGACGTGAAGTACAAATTGTAATTGTTACTAACTTAAGTGTTCTCTCAATTACGATTCTTGACACACTAGCTTTAGCCAGGCGAGCTGTCAAGTACGTACGAAGCTTATGGTCTTCCAGTAGGGTATCAGCCATGTCACCCTTCTTTCCAAACCAGTTAGAGTCCCAGCCTCTAATAACACCCAAGCGATTGCTTATTGGATTAGTTTTCTGTCCCATCTACAAATACGTTCTTAATTATCACCTTTTAGTGTATCTACAAAAATTGTCAGGTGGTTGCTTCTCTTGCGAATACGAGTTCCTCTACCTTGAGCTCTTGGACGAAGACGTTTTAAAGTCACACCTTCATCTACATAAATCTTAGATATATACAACTCGCCTTCTTCTGCTTGGCGACCATTCTTTTGCTCCCAATTGCTGACTGCACTTTTTAAAAGTTTCTCAATCTGTGCAGAAGCATTTCTTCTAGAGTAGCGAAGCACTCCAAGTGCTTTATTCACTTCCATACCACGTACCATATCCGCCACCAAACGCATCTTACGCGGTGATGAAGGGATATTGACAAGCCTAGCGAAGTACTCATTACTTCGAGCTTCCTTACGTGTCTCTGACGCTAGTCTTTTTCTTTGACCCATATTAATAAAAATCTCTTTCTAAATATTATTTAGTGTCCCGTGGTATGGGATTACCTCTTATTACCACCGTGTCCACGGAAAGTACGAGTTGGAGCAAATTCGCCCAACTTATGTCCTACCATGTTCTCAGTTACGAATACTGGAATAAATTTATTTCCATTGTGAACCGCTATCGTATGTCCAACGAAGTCAGGAGAGATTACGGATGCACGGCTCCATGTCTTAATGACATTCTTTTTGCCGTTCTCATTCATATCAAGTACTCTCTTTTCTAACTTGATGTCAATATACGGTCCTTTTTTAAGTGATCGACTCATAATTTTTAGTCCTTAGTTAAGCTCTATTATACTACTATTATGAAGCTTTTGTCCGTACATTACTTACTCCGCTTCTTCTTCCTACCCTCAAGGATATACTTTGAGGTTTGCTTCTTTGGAGCTCTGGTCTTCAGACCCTTAGCGTAAAGTCCAGTACGGCTACGTGGGTGTCCACCACTTGCACGTCCTTCACCACCACCCATTGGGTGATCAACTGGGTTCATAGTCACACCTCTGTTATGAGGTCTCATTCCTAACCAGCGAGAACGTCCAGCCTTACCGCTACGCTCTAGTGCATGATCGGAGTTTCCTACACTACCAATTGTTGCTTTACACGCAGCCAATATACGGCGTACTTCACCGCTAGGCATTTTTAATACCACATATGCTCCTTCACGTGAAGTTATCTGTGCAAATACACCTGCACTACGTACCAACTTAGCACCCTGTCCAGGTCTAAGCTCTACATTGTGCACCACAGTACCTACTGGGATTTTACCCAAAGGCAAAGCGTTACCGATCTCAGGTGCCGCAGTTTCTCCACTCATTACGGTTGCTCCTACTTCAAGACCATCGGGTGCGACGATATACGTCTTTTCACCATCTGCATAGTACAATAGAGCTATACGAGCTGATCTATTAGGATCATATTCAATAGCTTTTACTGTAGCTGGAATACCATCTTTTCTTCTCTTGAAATCGATGAGGCGATATTGTTTCTTATGACCACCACCGATATAGCGTACAGTCATCTTACCGGTGTTGTTACGACCTCCGGTACGATTCATTGGTACTACTAGAGATTTTTCCGGTGTACTCTTTGTAATCTTATCAAAAGCACCGATAATCTTATGTCTCTGCCCAGGAGTAGTGGGCTTTAATTTACGTATTCCCATTTCCTATATTAAATGTGATTAAAGAAGTCTATTTCCTGACCTTCTTTGATTGTTACGATCGCTTTCTTGTATGCCGGAGTACGGCCTACAATGAGCCCACCTTTTGTATAGCGAGCTTTACGCTTACCATCGTAGCGCATAGTGTTAATGCTAACAACATTCACACCATACATCTCCTCTACAGCTTTCTTTATCTCTTGTTTCTTTGCAGTACGAGTTACTTTGAAGCCATAGCGGTTAGGCATTACTTCAGTAATGTCTGTAAACTTTTCAGTAATAATTGGTTCTATTAAAATTCCCATTTCTATATACTATCTATCTATGGTTCGTACTCACTATCTAGCAAGGAGCTCAGAAAGCTTACTTAAGGCACTCTCGGTAATCACAAGATGATTAGCTTCCATCACCTTATATGTATTCACATCAGAAGCCTGCATTACAGAGGTCTTCGGAATGTTACGGAAAGAAAGAAGAACATTCTTGTTGTTCTCAATTCCGTCAATAAGGAATAAGCTTCTCTTATCTGTAATCTTAAGAGCACTCATCATGTCAGCCATGGCTTTAGTCTTAGGAGCATCCATTTGGATATCCTCGATCACTACAATAGAGTTATCTCTAGCCTTCATACTTAGTGCAGAAATACGAGCTAACAACTTAGCTTTCTTATTAATCTTCTGCTCATAAGAACGTGGACGTGGTCCAAAAACAGTACCACCGCCCTTAAGTAGAGGACTCTTAATACTACCACGACGTGCACCACCAGTACCTTTTTGCTTAAATAGCTTTCTAGTACTAAATGCTACTTCCGCTCTCTCCTTTGTTTTATGGGTGCCCTGTCTCTTATTAGCCATGTAACGCTTTACATCGAGGTAAATGACATGCTCATTAGGTTCGATTCCAAAGATGGTATCATCTAGGGTCACCTTTCGTCCGGTCTCCTGACCGTTTATGTTCATTACATTCAGTTCCATGTTACACTTAAATCTCTACAAATATGACGGCACCCTTTGGTCCTGGCACGCTACCCTTTAAAAGTAGCACATTGTGCTCAGGCATTACTTTAATCACTTCTAGGTTTTGAACAGTCACTCTACGGTTTCCATCTTGCCCAGCCATTCTCATACCCTTAAAAACTTTAGAAGGGTATGAACTTTCACCAATTGATCCTGGGTGACGAGCTCTATTTTTCTGTCCGTGAGTAGTCTCTCCTACTCCATGGAATCCATGACGTTTAACTACACCTTGGAATCCCTTACCCTTACTTACACCTACGACATCCACATAACGGATACCTTCAAGTAGGGCTACGGTAAGTTCATCACCTAGCTTGTAATCATCAGAAAAGTTCGTGAACTCGGCCAAGTATCTCTTGGGTGCTACGCCAGATTTCTTAAAGTGACCAGCCTGTGCTTTAGTTGTATGCTTCTCTTTCTTGTCTTCGAAGCCCAACTGGAGTGCATCATAGCCATCCACTTCCTTTGTTTTAACCTGAGTAACCACACAAGGACCTAATTCGATAACAGTGCATGGGATATTCTTCCCCTCGGCACTGAAAACGGAAGTCATTCCGATTTTTTTTCCTATTAATCCTGGCATTTCAGTCTTAACTTATTGTTACACAATATTATACTCTTACTACTCTCTCACCATTAAATATCTGTCTTGATCTCGATCTCGACACCACTAGGGAGCTCTAGACGAGCTAGAGCATCCACAGTAGCAGTACCGGCATTCACGATATCAATCAGACGTTTGTAGGTGCTTAGTTCGAACTGCTCACGACTTTTCTTATTAACAAAAGTTGAGCGATTCACTGTGAAGATACGTCTATGAGTTGGAAGTGGAATTGGACCTCGTACAATTACGCCGGTTGGCTCCACAGCCTTTACGATCTTCTCAGCAGACTTATCGACCAGAGCATGGTCATAAGACTTAATCTTGATTCTAATCACTTGATTCATATACTACAGTCGGATATATTGATATTATACCTTTGTCTTATTTAAGTAGATCAGCACGTCCATCGACTTCCTCCAAGACTGCCTTAGCAATACTTGTAGACATTTCTTCGAAATGGCTGAAAGTCATTGTACTTGTTGCTCTACCAGAAGTAATTGTACGGAGAGCTGTCACGTAGCCAAACATCTCACTTAGTGGAGTCTTAGCTTTCACAATACGTGCACCATTACGATGACTTTCCATACCTTCTACTTGACCGCGTCTCTTATTGAGGTCACCGATCACGTCACCCATGCTTTCTTCTGGAGTTACTACCTCAACCTGCATGATTGGTTCTAGTAATACAGGACCAGCCTTTTCACTAGCGTTCTTAAAGCCTTGCATTGCACAAACTTCAAATGAAAGCTGATCAGAGTCCACTGGGTGATAACTACCATCGATAAGGGTTACCTTCAAGCTATCCAAAGGATAACCAGCGAGTACACCACTCTTCATAGCACGTTCAAATCCCTTCTGAACACTTGGGATATATTCACGAGGAATATTACCTCCCTTAACCTCATCAATGAATTGAAGTTCACCCTCAAAGTCCTTATCTGCAGGCTCCATACGGAAGATGATATCTGCAAACTTACCTCTACCACCTGTCTGACGTTTGTAAACTTCACGCATTTCAACAGGCTGAGAGATAGCTTCTTTGTAGCTAACTTGTGGACGACCCTGGTTACACTCAACCTTAAATTCTCTTCTCAGACGATCAATAATGATCTCAAGGTGAAGTTCACCCATACCACTAATAACAGTCTGACCAGTATCCTCATTGGTCTTAACAGTAAATGTTGGATCCTCTTCTGCCAACTTAGCAAGTCCCATACCCAGCTTATCCATATCCTTCTGAGTCTTTGGCTCTACAGCTATACCGATCACAGGATCTGGGAAGTCTATACTTTCCAATGTGATAGGAGCTTCTTCAGCACAAAGAGTATCACCAGTACGAATATCCTTAAAGCCTACACCTGCACCAATATCTCCAACGTTGATTTTCTCCATTGGATTTTGCTTATTGGAGTGCATCTGGAACAGACGGCTGATACGCTCTTTCTTACCAGAGCGGCTATTGTACACATAGCTACCAGCATCGAGGTGTCCCGAATATACACGGAAGAAACATAGACGACCTACATATGGGTCAGTAGCAATCTTAAATGCTAATGCACACAAAGGCTCATCTTCGTCAACCATACGAGTCAGCTCGACAGTCTCATCATCAGGATCAGTACCCTTAATCTCTGGTGTATCTAAAGGACTTGGTAAATAAGCACAAACAGCATCTAGAAGTGTCTGCACACCCTTGTTCTTAAATGAAGATCCACACATTACAGGATTGATCTCCATAGAAAGAGTTCCCTTACGAAGTGCTGCACGAATCTCCTCTTCTGTAATAGAGCTAGGATCATCGAAGAACTTCTCCATTAAGTTCTCATCAACCTCTGCTAGACTTTCTAGTAATTTCTCACGCCATTCATTAGCATCATCGATGACATCAGCAGGAATCTCCTCTACGTCATATTCAGCACCCATGGTTTCATCATTCCAGACAATCGCCTTCATTGAAACAAGGTCGACAACGCCCTTAAAAGTCTCTTCAGCACCAATTGGCACCTGAATAGGCACAGCGTTCGAACCTAGCATATCCTTTATTTGACGTACCACTTCGTAGAAGTTTGCACCGCTACGGTCCATTTTATTAACATAAGCGATACGTGGGACATGATATTTATCAGCCTGACGCCATACGGTCTCACTCTGTGGCTGCACACCACTTACTGCACAAAATGCAGCAACTGTACCATCAAGCACACGCAAAGAACGCTCAACTTCTACTGTAAAGTCAACGTGTCCCGGAGTGTCAATAAGATTAATTTTATACTTGTTATTTCCATAGTTCCAGAAGGTAGTAGTAGCAGCACTGGTAATAGTAATACCACGCTCCTGCTCCTGCTCCATCCAGTCCATAGTAGCAGCTCCATCATGCACCTCACCGATCTTATGTGTAAGACCAGTATAGAAAAGGATACGTTCTGAAGTAGTAGTTTTACCGGCATCGATGTGCGCCATGATACCGATGTTTCTTGTTAGCTCTAGATGTGTCTTGTTAGCCATTGTTTTAATTAACCTTTCTCTCTAATAATTAGAATCTGAAGTGAGCGAATGCACGGTTAGCTTCAGCCATACGATGCATGTCCTCTTTACGTCTAAAGGCACCACCTTGTTGATTATAAGCATCTACGATCTCTGCAGATAGCTTATCAGCCATAGTCTTACCGCCTCTTTTTCTAGCAAAGAGAATCAAGTTCTTCATTGAGATAGACTCTTTTCTCTCAGCTCGGATCTCTGTTGGCACCTGGAAGTTTGCTCCACCAATACGGCGAGTCTTCACTTCTACTTGAGGAGTAATATTCTCTAGAGCTACTTTCCATATCTCTAGAGGAGTCTTCTCCTCATTAGGCAACTTATTCTTCACGATCTCAAGTGCAGTATAAAAGATGTCGAAGGAAAGATTCTTCTTTCCATCATACATCATGTGATTAACAAATCTCGTTACCGAAACATCGTTAAAAACTGGATCAGGTAGCACCTGTCTCTTTTTTGGTTTTGCTTTTCTCATATTAACATCAAAAAGTACTTCCCCACTCCTCTAGCATTTCCAAGCTCTTACATCGCCCACTACACCCATTCCGTTAATGTAATGTTAACAGCAAAGCAGACAAACTTGGCAAGCCTCCTTCGGAAGAGGTCTTTTTTACACGCGTTGATTATCTATCATTCGCTCTGAATTGAAGGCTTCACATTTAAAAATGTATCCACCTCATTGAGCAATACTACGATTTTTGAAGCAAGCCATCCAGAAGTATGGAGGCATCTTCTCTAGATACGTCTTCTCATCCACTTAGCTAGTCCAATTCAAACGACCCGCTCCACCAAGCAAAAATGCTTATCTGGAGGACTTCCTCCGAGATACTGGTGACACTCCGCCTTAACGGAATGAGCTTCAGATACTATAGTGGCACCGTGCTACACTTAGTTAGCTATGGCCTTCCAAGGGGTAATATGCAGTAATTTACCCGCCACCATTTCAGCAATTTTTCATCCACCTCTAACGTCGATTTCCACTGCTACCGACATCGGCCCCTCTCACCCCACGAGCCAAACACAGGCTCGTTTTTTACTTCTTAGCGTCCTTTGGTCGCTTTACTCCATACTTGCTACGGCGCTGTGTTCTACCATTAACACCTGAAGCATCCAATGTACCACGTACAATGTGATAACGAACACCAGGAAGGTCTTTCACACGACCACCACGCACAAGCACAATTGAGTGTTCCTGTAGGTTATGTCCCTCACCTGGGATATAGGAGTTAACCTCCTTACCATTGGTTAGACGAACACGAGCCACTTTACGCATAGCTGAGTTAGGCTTCTTAGGCGTTGTGGTATACACACGCACACAAACCCCTCTACGCTGTGGGCAACTCTCAAGAGCAGGGCTCTTACCCTTCTCCTCAATTGTTGTACGACCCTTGCGGACTAATTGTTGAATAGTTGGCATTTTATACTCTCTCGTTTTTTAAAATTCCATTTCAGTATGCTTCAAAAACTGAAGCACGCCTTTTCGAGTGGCAAAGGTACAGAATAAATAGCAAACATCCAAATTATTCATAAGCCCTAAAGTTGAGATCTACCTTGGACGGCCTGACACATATTATATAGGCTTACTTTCAACACTCTAACAATCGGTATTAACAAAGGGATGACCTCCTAAACACAAGAGAAAACACACTCCATCAAGCAAACATAAAAAAGCTCTAAAAACATCAAAAATCTACCCACCCCTGCGACACGAAAAATAAGAGCTAGCACAATAAATCATTTTTACATCACATGAAATACAAAGATTTCAAGTTATTAGGACTTTTGAGTATCTTTGTGCAAGATATAATTAGTATATACACCATTATATAAGAATTGATGTTCTTGAGATGATACAGAAAAAAGGCAAGGGAAAGATCGTTGACAACCATGCGATAAAATACAATTTTGGGAATACCCAATGGCAGGGGGGTGATTTAGAAAAACTAAAGGCTCACTTAGTGGACCATATGGACCTTATTTCTCATTATCCAGAGCGAGAAGCGGAGACTCTCGTTCGGCTATTATCACGCCGACTTGAGGTTGGAGAGAATGAGGTTATGGTCACAGATGGGGCTACTGGTGCTCTACACCTTATTGCTGGACTTACACCGTCAGCCGTATCTCTAGTTTTGCCGCCTACGAACAAAGAATTCTATCATGCACTCACACGTGCGAAGCATACAGTTCGTATCCAAGAAGATGTAAAGGAACTCTCCAAGCTAGAGCTTGATGGAGTTGAGATGCTTTGGCTATCCAACCCAAATAATCCTGACGGACGTTTCTTTAGCAGACGTTCACTGCTCAGCTTACTTAGGGAGCACCCCGACCTTATTGTTATCGTCGATCTCTCCCTCGCTAACTTTGTTGTGGAAGATAATATCAAGGCTTCTGACATCAAGAAGTACCCCAACTTAATCGTGGTATCTTCTTTTTCGAAACAATACAATATCCCAGGTCTCCGTGTGGGTTACATGGTGGCAAATGAGGAGAGAATCAAACGCTTTCACCAGAATTATACACCTCGCTGTGTCGGGACACTGGGTATAGAAGCGAGCAGATACATCCTCCTTCATCCAGCTCAGTTTACCATACCTATTCGTAAATGGCTAAGAGACTCTTTGGACCTTGCTGACGAACTAAATAAGCTAGATGGCGTTACTATTTTATATGGAGCTCCACCTTTCTTCATTCTACAGCTAGAGGTGGGTACTGCCGATGAGCTCTCTAAGTTCCTCCTTAGCAAATACAGTATCAAGGTAGGGATTGCTTCTGACGACATTGATCTGAAAGATAACGAAATCCGCATCTGTGGCTTCTCCAACGCGAGAGCAAACGAACTAATCATAGAGGCTATCTCTGAGTATCTAATTGGGAAACAAGACAGAGATTAACCTGACAGCCAATAAAAAAAAGGCAGTTAACTTTTATCTAAAATTCAGTATCAACTTTGGACGACCCTAGTTATTTTAGTACACTATTAGCAGGTGTTGAGGTACTCCCTCTCACTACTACCACAGTCATAGCACTTATTTTAGCGATCTTATCTATTGTAGCAAGTGCCTACTTCAGCGGTAGTGAGGTCGCATATTTTTCCCTACGTCCCAATGAACTAGAGGAACTTAAAAGTAGTGATAGCAAGAAAGACAGAGATATTCTAGATCTTTTAGCTAATTCAGAGTACCTATTAGGAACCATCCTAATCGGCAATAACTTTGTAAATATCTTCATCACCATGCTTCTCAGCTACGTGGTGAGTAACACATTTGATTTCTCAAATGCTCCAGTTATGGGCTTTGTAGTACAGGTCATTGGCATCACGGCGATACTCCTATACTTTAGCGAGATCATGCCAAAGGTGTACTTTCAGAACCATGCCCTAACGTGTACTCGGAGTACTGTTTTCCTAATGGCACCCCTAGTACGTTTCCTCAATCCATTTACTAAAGGTCTAGTGAACATCGGGAAGGCGGTCACAGACCCAATAAGGAATAAGGAGAAGCAGGTATCACATGAAGACCTCGAAAAGGCTATCGAATTAACAGCAGATAATGAGGAGGAGCAGGGACTCCTCAATGAGATTGTTCGATTTTACCAAAAAACAGCCAGCGAGGTCATGACTCCAAGAATGGATGTTGCGGCCGTTGAGATAAATACCTCCTTTCCAGAAGTCAAAAAACTGATCATCGAGAAAGGGTATAGCCGAATGCCTGTATATGATGATCGAATAGATAATATCTCAGGGGTGCTCTATGCCAAGGATCTACTATCTCACCTTTATGAGGGGGATAACTTTGAGTGGCAAAAGGTCATCCGCAGTGCCTTCTTCGTTCCAGAAAGCAAACGAGTCAATAACCTACTCGAAGAGTTTAGAGAACAGAAGATACACATGGCGATAGTGGTGGACGAATTTGGGGGTACAAGTGGTATCGTGACCATGGAAGATCTGCTAGAAGAGATCGTTGGAGAGATAGAGGACGAGTACGACACTGACGAAGAACAGCTTTATACAGTACAACAGGATGGTACATATATCTTTGACGCTAAGATATCCATCCTCGACTTTCTTAGAGCTGCGAAACTAGAGAACTATCACAATATCCTAGAGCAAATGGATGAGGCAGACACCTTAGGTGGACTTCTCCTAGAGATCAAGGGGGACTTTCCGACTGTGGGTGAGGTGATAACAATGGATGGGCATGAGTTCAAGGTCACAGAAATGGGACGACGTAGAATCAGCAAAATACAATTTAAGCGAGCGCCAATAAAGGACAATCTTCACGAAAAGAAGTAAATACGATGCCGTTAAATCTGACAATAGCAGATCCTCAAGTAACCATATACCTAACCCCTATCCAAAAGAGATTAGATAATAAGAGGAGTGACGAACGATCTACTCTTGAAGCACTCCTAAACAGCGGAGTAATTACTGAAATCCCTCAAAATATCGGCATCATCCATCAGAGTAATGGGTCTCCAATCTTTTCTGAAGATATAGGTCTGGGTATATCCATATCACACTCTGATCACATCTTGGCAATAGCTATTTACGAAAACACCTATAGGGTCGGGATTGATATTGAGGAGCGCGCAGAACAAGCAGCCCTCATCATTAGACGTGTTGCGAGTGAGTCTGAACTTGCTCTTATGAAGACCTTTCAGCTCCACCCTATTATCCTCTGGAGTGCAAAAGAGGCTACTTTTAAAGCCTTTTCCGACAAAGTCATCACCATGAGTGGGCAAGTGGTACTAAAAGACTGCACTCCGGATATCAATACCCTGACGCTAAACGTCATAAAGAATAATCGAAAGCAAGCCCTCATCGAAGTCCAATACATAGACACATTCAACGAAGTGCCTTGCCTAAGGTCATTTCTCCCAGAGCATCCGTTTGTCCTAGCGATAGCAAGCAATATCCCCCAACCCAAGGTCACGATAAAGACACTCCCTTAGAATCTCACGAAGTATATACCCGAGGAGCTCCCTCCTTTTTCAATTTATTTAACAGTCATTATGTTAATTCATTGAGAGAATATACGTAATTTGCATACGATATGAGAAAATGGACACTTTGGCTTGTCGTTGGTGTTATGGCACTAGCGTTTATTGGTTTGCTGTATATGCAGATCAATTACATCAATGTTGTCTATCGTTTCCGAAACGAACAGTTTGATAGTGAAGTCCGCCATGTACTTAGTGAAGTCAATAAAGAGGTGGAAAGAACAGAGCTAACTAGACTGGTTGCTGAAAAGCTAGACATCCCCTCAGAGACCTATGATCTTAGAGGTGAAGGGCTCTTCTGGGAAGAGAAAAAAAATAGTGCCTTCAATATCAACGACTCTAGTCTTCTGAACCATGAACAACTCGCTCTAAATGGGCTCAAGCTTATTGATACCCAAGAGAAGGGCATGCAATTCAAAGCGGCGTCGAGGGCTATTATGGATCAGATGCAGAAGAGACTTGATGAGGTAAAGTCTATCATCTTTGAGCTCACGATGGAGATGGTTCGAAACAATGAACCCCAACCAATATACGAGAGAATTTCTGGAAAGCAGCTAGATGAATATATATCCGAGAAAATCACCTTGGCTAACATTACTATCCCCTATGTATATGAGGTAGTTGATAAGGATCAGAGGGTCTTCTATAGTACGGGAAAAGTCCCCAGAGATGATAGCTACTCAGTCTATACTCAGGTGCTATTCAGTAATGATAACCCTTCAAGGATGTATTTCCTAAAAATATACTTCCCTGGCAAGAGACAGTATATATCTAGTTCGATGAACTTTATAGCACCTAGCATTATCTTTTCGGTACTACTCTTACTCATATTTATATTTACAATCGTATCTCTATTTAGGCAAAAGAAGATAGAAGAGCTACGAAATGACTTTATCAATAATATGACCCACGAGCTAAGGACACCAGTCAGCACCATTATGCTCTCCAGCCAGATGCTAAGTGACCCTACCATGCTAGAGAATGATGAAAGCCGCGAGCGCGTCTTATTCTCGATTATGTCAGAGGGCAAACGACTGGACCTACTCATTGATAAGGTACTGCAGATGTCCTTCTTTGATAAGGATAAGATCAAACTCAAGAGGAAGGAAGTTGACATAGAAGAGTTGGTACTTTCTGTCACAGGGATATTTAGCTTAAGGGTTGAAAACTACGGGGGAGAATTAGATGTAGAATTAGACGCCAACGAGACCGTGATTCTAGGTGATGAAATGCACCTAACCAATATAATTTTTAATCTGCTCGATAATGCGATGAAGTATCGCCATAAGGAGCGACCACCAATGATTAAAGTAACCACATCAAACGATTCGTCTAATGTGATCGTCACAATAGAGGATAATGGTGTCGGGATGAAAAAGGAGTATCTCAAAAAGGTATTCCAGAGATTCTTCCGAGTCCCTACAGGAAATCGGCACGACGTAAAGGGCTTTGGGTTAGGTTTGGCTTATGTAAGTAAAATCGTACAAACCCACAAGGGTAGCATCTCAGCAGAAAGTGAATTAAATAGAGGAACGAAATTTATTATTAAACTTCCACTTAAAAAGAAAGGATAAGATATGCAAGAGGTTGTAAAAGTATTTTTATGCGAAGACGATGAGAACTTAGGTCCATTGTTAAGCGAATTTTTGAATGCAAAGGGGTATGAGACAGACTTATACCATGACGGACAGGAAGGCTACGAAGCCTTCGTTGAAAATCCCAAAAAATGGGATATCTGCGTCTTAGACGTCATGATGCCTAAGAAAGATGGATTTGAGCTAGCTGAGGACATCCGTGCGACGAACTCTGCCATTCCTATTATCTTCCTAACAGCTAAGACTATGAGCGAGGATGTGGAGCAGGGCTTTAAGCTAGGAGCTGATGACTACCTAAAAAAGCCATTTAACACAGCTGAGCTCACTATGCGTATCGATGCTGTCCTTCGTCGTGTGCAAGGGGTAAAACCAGAAGTGGTTCAATTCTACAACATCGGTGACTTTGTATTTGATACACAGCGTCAAATGCTCACCTATAAGGATGAGGAGCCACAAAAGCTCACTACGAAGGAGACAGACTTGCTGACTCTTCTCTGTGTGAATGCCAATTCATTGATGGAGCGTAACTATGCTCTTAAGACCATCTGGGGTGAAGATTCATACTTCAATGCCCGTTCAATGGATGTGTATATCACTAAGTTGCGTAAGCACCTCAAAAGAGATGAAAGGGTTGAGATTCAGAACAAGCATGGAAAAGGCTACAAACTGATCACGCCTGGAGTAAACTCTGAGCCTGATGAAGATAACACAAAGGTGTTATAAGAACTTTATAATAGAGGGAATGTTTCACGGGGGATAAAGCTTTAGGCGGTGAAGATTTGGACGAAGGGAGCGGACTCAAAGTTCGTGACCTAGTCTGGATGCCGAATGCATCGCAACTGATAGCTGTCGTGAAACACTCTAATAATAAATAATAGGGGGGCATAGCGTGTACGCTATGCCCCCCTATTATCATATCACATTATACTCAAAAAAAAAGATCAAAAACCCATTACAACCAATATAACGAGAGTTGTTACATCCAACTCTCGCTTTTCAGGGACAGTGTCTATTTTATAGAGTCATATATAGGTCAGACTATTTTCGTATTAGCAATTAATTATTACATTTGCCACACTTAAATATAGAGTAGTTTTACATAAGCTATTGAATCATAATGAAGAGAATTATCGAGCTTGTGCTGATTTTTTTAGTCTTGCCAATAATTGGACTAGCACAACAACACAGTGTACAGCTTTCGGGCTATGTATATGATGCAGACACTAAAGAGGCACTCATTGGAGTAACGATTCAGAACCTCGGTGACAAGAGTGGTACACTTACTAACAACTATGGTTATTACACCATTACCGTCCCTGCTAATGAGGCGGTTAGGATTCGCATCTCATACATTGGCTTTGAGCCCATAGAGCAGACCATCAAGCTCGAAGCTTCGAAGAGACAAAACTTCGAGCTTACCGAAGCGATGGAGAGCCTTAATGAAGTCGTTGTACTCGGCAGTCACACCACAGAACTTAGGACACTCGAGACGGGACGTATCAAACTCACGGGAGATGATATCCGCAAGGCACCCACCTTTATGGGAGAGAATGACCTCCTCAAGTATGTGCAGCTCCTACCTGGCATAGCACAGGGGAGTGAGGGCTTTTCTGGTCCTATCGTACGAGGTGGTGGCACGGACGAAAACCTCTATCTGCTTGACGGTAATCCTCTCTACAATGTCACTCACTTGGGTGGGCTGTTCAGTACGTTTAATTCAGATGCCATCAAGTCGGTCAATTTCTACAAAGGCAGCTTTCCAGCACGCTTTGGAGGGCGCTTGAGCTCTGTCCTTGACGTAAGGCAAAAGGACGGTGACATGAAGGAGTTTCACGGCACTTTCTCTGTTGGATTGCTCGCCTCCAAACTCCACCTCGAAGGACCCATCTGGAAGGATCGCACCAGCTTCAGTATCTCGGCACGCCGCACCTATCTCGACCTTATCTCTAAACCCTTTATTGCTATGGCCAATAAGAAGAGTCGCGAGGATGGCAATGGAGATGAGTCCACTCCTAGCTACAACTTCCACGATATCAATGCAAAGGTTAATCATATCTTCGGCGACAAAGATAGGGTCTTCCTTAGTTTTTACCTAGGTAATGATATCCTAAGCGTCCATGACACCTATAACTATAACCAAATCAATTACGAGAAGAATCAAGCCACCCGATACCAAGACATCTCCGACGTCTCTATGAGGTGGGGCAACTTGCTCGTTTCGCTAGGCTGGAATCATATATTCAGCCCTAAGTTCTTTGCCAATACCACCCTCTCTTACGGTCAATATCTCTCCAAGATCGTGATAGAGGACGAGGAGCTGTATGGATCAGAGGCAAGTAAGATGGAGAGTATGAACAAGCTTAATTATCGAATCAATAGCGGAATACAAGACCTTGGGATAAGGTCCGACTTTGAGTGGAGGCCTAATAACCAACACTTTGCACGATTTGGCATCGATGCGATTGCACACAGATTTCGCCCCATGACCATGGAGTCAAAAGTTACTGGCGATGGGGTTACCGAAATTGATCTCAACAGGCTCAAAAAAAATCTAGGCTCCATCATTACTTCTAAAGAGCTAGCCCTCTACGCCGAGGATGAGATACGACTACACGATCGTTTCTCTGCTAACCTAGGTGTGCGAGGCTCATTTCTCTATGTTGAGGGTAAGCAATTCTGGAGCTTGGAGCCTAGGGTCTCAGCCAATTATGCGATCCTCCCCACACTCAGCCTCAAAGCTTCGTACGCCGAAATGAGTCAGTACGTGCATCTACTGCAGTCCACAGCCGTCTCATTACCCACAGACCTATGGGTACCGGTCACCTCCAAGCTTGAGCCCATGCGATCTCGGCAGGCTGTACTAGGACTCTACTGGGAAGAGAAGGGTTACGAAGCCTCGCTAGAGGGGTATTACAAGTGGCTCCATAATCAGATAGCATACCAAGACGGAGCAAAGCTCTCCTTCTCAGAGGTGGGGTGGCAAGACCGTGTCGCACAAGGAGAGGGAAGAGCCTACGGAACAGAGCTCATGCTACGTAAGACTAGAGGCAATTTGACTGGCTGGATTGCATATACACTCTCATGGTCTGATCGCATATTCCCTGGTGGAGAAGTCAATAACGGTATTCGCTTTTGGGATAAATACGACAACCGCCACAAGGTCAATATCGTAGCCAATTGGCGTATCAATCGAAAAGTAGAGCTATCAGCAGCATGGATCTTCTCAAGTGGTAACCACATGACTCTAGAGACAGAGAAATACTTCGATATCTCAGGTCGAGAGAGACCCTTCATCAGCGAGCGAAATAATTATCAGTTGCCCCCTTATCACCGACTAGACCTCAGTGCTAATTTCTACCGCTTCGGTAAGAAAGGGCAAGAACACATCTGGAATATTAGCATCTACAATGCCTATGTACACCACAATCCTTTCCTCATCATAGAGGGAGAGAATTACGTGGACAATACTGAAGGAAAACCCATCAACAAGAGGACCTACAAGTCAATAAGCATCTTCCCCATTATCCCATCGATTAGCTACACCTATAAATTTTGATTAAGAGCATGAGACAGTATATATACACGATCGGGCTCGTGATAGCCCTACTTCTTACCTCTTGTGAGAAGAACATCAAGATCGACCTCGACATCCCATCAGAGCGTTTTATCACCGTCAATGGGATCGTCATTGCAGATGAACCCATCCTCCTACTCCTCTCAAAAAACCTACCACTCCTACAGAGTACTGATTACTGGAGCATGGTCCTTGAGGAAGCGACCGTCACCATCTATCTTAATGACGAGGAAGCCGAGAAGCGTACCATCACAAGATCACAAAGGCCATGGAATCTAGAGCTACGAGACCTCTACACCCTAGGAATAGAGCCCTATTTCTACGGTGCTTACAACAAGGAGCTCATCTACAAAAGTCACCTCATACCCCATGCTGGCGATCGCCTCAGGATTGAGGTCACCGCTTCGGGATGTACTACAGCACACTTCGAGGAGCAGATACCCGAGGCTCCAGAGCTCACAGATATCCGAGTGAGCGTTGTCAAAGATGAACCCCGCGATCTATTTGACTACTCCAGCCTCGTATCGAAATACACCCATGCCTACGAGGAAATGTTGCACAGCATAGGTCTCAAGGGGCAAGAGATAAAAGGGGCACACCAATTCGAAAATCTCGTCAATACCCAAGCGTACCAGAGGGTCGTCTTTACTCTACACAATCAGCACAAGTCCCAAGACTACGTGCTCGGCATCCCTAAAAGAATCAAGCACGGCTATCCCGCCATTAACCCTAACGTTCCTCCTATTGGACCCGAAGAGGAACAAGAAACAGTCCAAAAATTAATCGATGCTCTACTCTTCAAAGTAGAGCGATTTGCTTGGATTGAAGACAATGCCGTCTTTAGCCTAGAAGCGAGAGCCATCTCCCGAGCTACTAATAAGTCCCTAGACATTCGTCAGCTCGATCGCATGCTTGATGCAGTGTGGTTTATGCCCTATATAAGCAATATCTCAGTGCATGAGAATGGAGAGAAAATCCAAGTACTCCTACCACTCTTCCATAAGCGTCCTTACGAGTCAAAGCTCGAGGAAGAGAGACTATTCCAAGTCTTTGCGATCAACCCCACGTACAACGCCTTTGCCCACAAAAAATACGGTGATAACGAGCTTGATAACGATGTTGACATCACCGACGACCTTCAGGAAGGCTTGGGCGAGCACGACATCACCATCTCCAATATACACAATGGGCGGGGCATGATCCTCGTCGCCACTCCGGCGAGCATCAAGCTCAACTGAGAAAGGGGCACGATATAAATGTGCGTTACCCAGTGTAGAATCAGCTCTACATCTGATAGGTAGTATTGCAATAAGTGCAACCTATCTGAAGAAAAAATAGGAGATTTAACGCTTGGACTTAGAAAGATGCACAAGAAGTAAATAAGAACAATGTGCTTTATTCTCCAACACAAAGATATCACCAAAAAATACGGCAAGGCTGTGTCTTCGTAGTGCTACGACAGCCTTGCCTTAATTCTTTGTTGGTCTATCTTTAATGTTTATGGAAAACAAAGCGAAAGAACATGTAGGTTTGCTACTCAGAGACGCATCCTGGCGTACACACTTTTTAGGATACTACCGGTAAAGAAAGGGGCTCGATATAAATGTGCATTACCTAGTGTAGAATCGGCTCTACACTTGATCGGTAGTATCGCAATCAATGCAACCTATCTGAAGAAAAGAATAGGAGATCTAACGCTTGGACTTAGGAAGAACAATAAGAAGTAAATAAGAACAATGCGCTTTATTTTCCAACACAAAGATATCAACCGAAAAGAATACGGCAAGGCGGTGTCTCCGCGGTGCTACGACAGCCTTGCCTTAATTCTTTGTTGGTCTATCTTTAATGTTTATGGAAAACAAAGCGAAAAAATATGTAGGTTTGCCATTCAAAGACGCATTCTGGCGTACACACTTTTGGGGACACTACCTGGTATACACAAGAGATCCAAATATTGATTGGACGATGACCCCCTTGTGAGGCTTCAGCAAATATAACAACCGACTAGCGATCGAAATCTTCTTATCCTCCTTCTTAAAGACATCTTCATCAGGCATCATAATCACCAAGACACCAGTCCACCTCTCTCCAAACTTAGCTAGCGACCATTTCTCCAGCTTTCCACTAGCTGGATCCATAATCTGCACCCACTTATCAGTGACCTTATATATCACCACATAATGTTGCAACCTACCATCAATAATAGTATGAGCAATTGCGGGCAAGGGTATCCTTTCTAGTGGCTCTAGATTTGGGGCACCATCGTGCCTCAGAGACTTCACCGCTTTGGTCATAAAGCCGAGCTTCTCTGCTGCTGTGATTAGCCCCAATACATTTGTACCCTTTCTATCAGTGGATGCCATTTGTCGTATTCGAGCAATCGGCATCGACAGTCCATAGTGAGCCGAAAGTGATGCTAGGCAAGCTGCACCACAATCTGTTATATCGTGCTGCTTTATCTCAATTACACTCATAGACTAGGTAAAGATTAGCTGGTAAACAAGGGGGATTGTATTTGTCAACAAATGCACCATAAAAATGGATGCAAATGGGTGCCTCCCTTGTCTTAGATGATAGCCAGTCATATATAGAATTCCTGGAAAAACAGCAAAAATAACATAGCCTATGGAGTAAAAATGTGACAAGGCAAAGGCTAGACTACCAATAAGAATAATAAGCCATATCCTCTTTCGGAAGAAGTCAATCTTATTTAGCAAATAATAAGGTAGTGCTTGAAATAATGCTGTCTCAATTAGTGGTACCATAAGAATATAATTTATATAGTCAAAGACTCTTTCGGGTGGCTCAAAATCCCCTTGCGATATAGGTCCTGAACAAACGAACCAAGCAAACAAATTAAAAGCAATATTCCAGAGCAATCCAACTAACCAGAAAATCCCTACAAATAGCGCAGTTGGGACATTTGCAAGCCATCTAAAAACTTTGTCCATATACTTTACGGTAATACAAGAAAAACACTTGAGGAAGACAAAGATTTTCATCTTCCTCAAGTGCCTCGATTTTACAACAATTCTAACTTTGTACTATATGAAATAGCAAACTCTAAGAGAACTGTACAATTAGTTAGTAAGCGTGAGGCAAACCACCAGTCTCAACAATCATCTCTACCTGCTTGTCTAAAAGAAATTTTGCTCCTCTTCCAATAGCCTCACCAAGATTAACTGCCTGTCCCACTAACCATCCAGCTCCTCTTACCAATGCATCAGATAATTCACTTCCGCCATCAATCATGACGAGTTCATCCTCACGGACTTCTTCAAGCCCAAAGTTATCTAATTCTTTCATACTTATCTTTTTTGAAATACATAAATGGTAAAACAAACACTCCACCTAGCGTAATCGCAATCATGTCATACCAATCTCCACCTCCTAATATCATATCTAAACCTTCAAGTAAATAATTACCGAGTACAACGGTGGCTAGTAGGACATACTGCCACTGGGTACCAAAGATATCATATACTTCTGGATCTCCAGAAGAATAAATTTTAAGTGTCAAATACCCTACCAGTACAGAAGAAAAACTTGGATAATTATTCACAAACGACAATCCGTCCTCAACATCACAATTTGCATAAACATAGGGTCTATAAACCTTAACCACTAATGTGTGCAGTAAAAGTAAGAGGAATAAGATTACAATATCATATTGTGGAGTATGATTCTTTACCCGTTTTATGGCTTTACTAAATACATTCACGCAGACATCAAATTACTTTCTTGCCGCATCATAACCTTGTTTAAACTGCTCTGCAGTGTTACTAGGATTATGAAGTATGTCGATTGCTATAGCACCCAGACTAAGCCCTAACAGCCACTTTCCCGCAACAATTGCAGCAGCAACAACTGGGACTACACCCCCATCCACTGCTCTCGCTTCTTCATCACACATAGGGGCTAGACCCACAACATTCAGTTCGATTTCTCTCATTTTCTTAATCTTCTTAGTTATAAATCAAAGTTTAACTTCACTTGAAAAAGGTAAATAAAAGAGGGAAAACGACCAAATTTTTGAGCAACTATCTCGTATTTTTTTCAGTAATAAGTGCAATGCGGATAGAATACGCCTATAGGTTTTAATTTCTAATGTTGATTGGGTTAGCTGTGAAAGGAAAAGTTTTTTAAAGTTGTCGTAGGTGTAATTAGTGTGTAGTCGAATATTTATCAAATCCGACTACACCCTAATCCTTTTTCTTTCATTGCATTATCCCTATTGTAGTAATGTAGTAACTACAATGATATAGATAAGTACCATTATAACCTAAGTAATAGAGGAAACCATTTGATGTTAGACTCTAATACCTTGGAGCAGATGTAATCTCTAAATCGCTTCGCCTCTATGCTCTCTAGACAAAAGGAGAGAGCTATAATCATCTGTAGAGTACATAGAGGTGCTTCTCCTGCATATTGCCCTTCCCCATAAATTGGCAAAGCCTCTACCTCTGTCTCTGAGAGATAAAGTTTGCCTTCAGCCTGTATCTTTTGCAGTAGTCCATTAACCTTATACCAGCTGACACCAAAGAAGCGAGCCAACTCTCCCTCTGTCATCAGTACTACTCCACTACCTCTTCTGACTATCTCCCATTTCCCGTCTTTCATCTCCTCCCACTCAAACCAGCTTTTCTCTTTCATCGCTTACCCTCCTTTCTCTTAGCTATTAGTTTATCCATATCTTCGCTTATCTTTTGGTCGGTAATCTGAGCATAGATTTGAGTGGACTTAATGGTGGTATGTCCCATCATCTTAGCAATGCTTTCCATTGGCACTCCTGCACTCAATGCCATTGTCCCAAATGTGTGTCGTGCCATGTGAAACGTTAAGGTCTGACGGATACCACAAGCTTGACCTACAGCATTCAGAGCTTCACTTAGCTGATGATACTTATAACTCTCAGAAAATAGTTTGCTCTCGTCCTTATTAGCTTGTTTCAATGCAATCTCCTTAGCAATTGGATGCAGTGGTACTAGTGACTCCACACCTGTCTTTTCTCGCTCCTTACGGATGTAATGCTCTCCATCAACAGTCACTCCGAAGTTTGCCTTTGTGAGTGTCTGTATATCGGAGAATGACAACCCAGTAAAGCAAGAGAAGAGAAACATCCGCCTTGCCTCCTCTGCTATCTTATCACTCATTGGAAATTTGAGTAACTGTTCTACCTCTCCTTTATGTAGGTAGCGGAGCTTCCTCTCTACTGCTTCATACTTTGCACTCTCAAAGGGGTTAGGCGTATTACCCCTTGCCCAACGGCTCTGTACATCAAACGACTAAGCCAACACAAGTACTGATTGATAGTAGCTGATGCAAGTCCTCTCTTCTTCAAATAGAAACGATACTTCTCAAATAGTTCCTCTCTAATAGTGTTTAACAGAATATCTTTACCCTCTCCTATCTGTTCAGCCACAAACTCCCTTAGTATCTGGTCTTTTCTAGTAGTTCCTTGATATGTGCTTTTGCTAATAGACTTACCCACACAAGCCTTGACTGCTTCCACTTCTGCTCTGCCCGCTTCTAATAATGTTACTTGTGAAGTCTCCTGATGAAGTAATCTGTTCTTTACCAGCTCAGCACTTACCACTCCATCCCTTTGCAGTAGCTCTGTATAGCAACTCTCGATCCTCGCCCTAAACCCTTGCAATCGCTCATTTATCCTCTTGTCCTTGGTCTCTCCTCTCTTGCTATTCCAATCACTGACCAGACACTCCTCGCCAGTTGTTATAGTTGTTTGCTTTCCGTCTATCGTGATGCGACAAAGAATAGCTGTCTTCCCATCAGCTTTTACTTTACTTCTATTGATGTAGAATAATGTTCTAAATGTACTTCTCATAATGTTTGTGGCCTATTAAAAGGTAATGGATAATTCAGCAGTGAAAGACAAGAAGCGGTCAAACTCCTTAAAGAGCTTTTTGGGGGTAACTTTAGCATACCGCTCTGTGGTTTCCAATCGTGTATGCCCCAGCATACGACTAACGGTCTCAATAGGTACACCTTGTTCTAGGGTGATAAGCGTAGCAAAGGTATGCCTTGCGGTATGTGAGGTGAATGGGAAACTAATACCAGTCCTTAATCGCAGAACTTTTAGCTGTGCCATATACTCTTGGTAAGCAACCGCAGGGAAGAGCTCCTCTCTTTCACTGCTACTAAACATCTCTATCAATCTTATGGCTTCAGGTAGGAGCTTAACCCGACAAAGGGTATCGGTCTTTTGTCTCCGATACTTCAACCACAAAGCACCCTCTTCATCCTTGAAGAGTTCTTTCTTAGTGATACTAACTAAGTCACAATAAGCCATCCCACTGTAACAAGCAAAGAGAAAGAGATCTCTTGCTTGCTCTAGCTCTGCTTCTAATTCATGAAACTCCAACCCTTTGAGTTTCTCCAGAGCAACCCTATCTAATGCTTTAGGTAGCTTATTATCTCCCCGCTCCAGCCTAACGCTCTCAAAGAGTTGTCTATCTATGACCCCCTCTTTATAAGCAAGACGACACACTTTCTTTAGTTTAATCGCAATGGCTCGGTAATAGCTTTGAGACAAACCTTTCTCTCCTCTTATATACCGCTCCAGCTCCATAAGAAAGTCCTCTGTAAATTGTCCAAAGGCGAGGTCTTTTACCTTGTAACGACTGAGAATAAACCTCTGTAGGTGCTTTCTTGCTTGGTAGTAGCCGTTAAGAGTATTGGCTTTGATATCAATACCGATATGCGTTTTAAGCTCCTCTATCATTTCATCAAAGCAAGCTAAGAGAGTGGTTTGGCTCTCTATTCCTCCTTGAAATAGCTCCTTTACGGCCATAGCACCAAATGGCTCTCCTCTCTCTTTGAGGGTACTAAACGCATTGTGAACAGATAGGAGTATCTGCTCTAGCTTACTATTCACCACAACCGCCTCTCGGCTCTTGCCATTCAGACGACTTTCCCGAGCATTCCACAGCTCAGGGTTACAAGAGAGTTTACAACTGAACTGAGCCATAGATTGCCCAACAGTTATACGCCCCATAATCGTAGCTTTACCCTCCTTATTCAGACTGCTCTTTTTGAGGTAGAGCAACACCTTGATCTTACTCTTTTGCATACGCTTTAGTTTTATGGACAAAGTTACCCGTTACCAAAGCATTCATCGCTATGCAAAACACTGAGCCTCAAGGCAAAAGCACCAGTTTAGAATTATTGTCAGTTACCTAGAGTTGCCCCTAGTTACCATTTCCAAAAATAGGTAACGACCTAGTAACGGACCTCCTGCACAAAAACCGTAAACTCTTACCCTCACCCCATATGGCACTTCTACGCAAAACTCCTCACCTCCAACACTTTCCACTCATTCCCTTCTCACCTCTTCCCCCTCCTTCCAATCCCATATAGTTCTACTCAAGAACCTAAAAAGAACCCATATTCGTCACGTAATACTCATTCATCAGAATCACTCTGTATCAGAGTTTTACAAGCCGAAAACCCAATTCAATCCAATCCAACCCACCCCAAGGTGGAAATTCTTGCCACTCCCTAAGAACCGCTTACGAAAAGCAAAGACACACACATTCCTAGCTTTTCTCATAAGGAACTCTTATCTCTGCCCCTATTAATTAAAAAACGTCTGCTATCTATTAGCAGAAAATCAACGAGGAAGAGCTAGTCCCTTCTTGGCATAAAAGCGACAATACTCGGCGAGTCCGCACTCATCACACTTCGGTAGGCGTGCTAAGCAGGTATAACGACCATGCAGAATAAGCCAATGATGACTCTTAGCCATTAGCTCCTCTGGGACATGTCTCATTAGAGCCTGTTCTACCTTAAGGGGTGTATTAGCAGTCTGGGGAGCCAATCCTATTCTCTTCGAGACACGATAGACGTGAGTATCTACGGCTATACGAGGCTGAGCATAGAGTATGCTAAGAACTACATTTGCCGTTTTACGTCCCACTCCAGGGAGCCTAACTAATTGCTTGGGATCCTCTGGTATAATGCCATCAAATTCATCAGCTAGCATTTTTGCCAATCCGACTAAATGCTTGGCCTTACTATTGGGATAAGTGACAGACTTAATATACTCAAAGACAAGCTCAGGAGAGGCCTCCTTCATCACTTCAGGTGTAGGGAAAGCCTCGAAGAGTGCTGGCGTAACCATATTGACCCGCTTATCGGTACATTGTGCGGAAAGAACTACAGCGATAAGCAACTCAAAAGGGGTGGTGTAGTCCAACTCTGTTTGAACCACAGGGCGGTTCTCCTGAAACCACTCCAACACCTTTTGATATCGCTCTTTTATATTCATTCTTCTACCTTTTATCGTGCAGATTCAAATTGGCGAAGGAAACGAAGGTCATTCTCAGAGAAGAGTCGGAGGTCACTCACGCTATATTTGAGGTTAGCGATACGCTCAATACCCATTCCTAGAGCATAGCCAGAGTATTTAGTGCTATCTATACCGCAAGATTCCAACACGGCACTATCCACCATACCACATCCTAGAATCTCCACCCATCCAGAGCCTTTACAGAGTGCACACCCTTTGCCACCACAGATCTTACAAGAAATATCCATTTCGGCACTTGGCTCTGTGAAAGGGAAGTAGCTAGGACGTAATCTGATCTTAGTATCAGGACCAAAAAGTTCGCTTGCAAAATGCATCAGCACCTGACGCAGATCCGCAAAACTAACATTCTCTGCTACATAGAGTGCCTCTACTTGATGAAAGAAGCAGTGTGCTCGTGAAGAGATCGCCTCATTACGATAGACGCGTCCTGGACATAAGATGCGGATAGGTGGTTCTTGCTTCTCCATCAGACGGGTCTGTACTGACGAAGTATGAGTACGAAGAAGGATCTCTGGATTATGAGAGATGAAGAAAGTATCCTGCATATCTCGTGCAGGGTGATCTGGGGCAAAATTAAGAGACTCGAAGACATGCCAGTCATCCTCTATCTCAGGACCATCAGCTACATTAAAACCCAAACGGCTGAAAATCCGGATCACTTCGTCACGAACCAAGTTGAGAGGGTGACGAGTACCTAGAGGCATAGGATAGGCTGAACGGCTAAGGTCTAGGCCTTGCATCTCTTCCTGATGAGCCTCAGCTTCAAACTTTGCTTTCATTTCATCGAAAGTGGAAATTGCCAATTGCTTTAGCTGATTGACCATTATTCCCACCTCCTTCTTATCCTCTGGGGCAACATTCTTAAAGTCAGCCATTAACTGATTAAGAAGTCCTTTTTTACTCAAATATTTGAGGCGTAGAGCTTCTAGTTCGTCTGCCATCTTAGGCATCTCTAGCGCTTTTATCTCTGCTGTCAGTTGTTCAATCCTCTCTTTCATGATCTATATCTAATTCTTCTTTCTTATATTTTTTATTGATCAATGGTAGTAATCCTATGCAGATCAAACCGATCAAAGGATTCCATATAAATTGTTGGGATGTGTGCACGATTAGTGCAAAATTCTGGGCATCCCCTGTCTCTATTCCAAAAAACACTAGGGTATATATCACCATAAAGTGCCACGCCCCCATACCACCCTGTACAGGAGCAGCAATTGCTATCGCCCCCATTAGGAAGGCTATCAAGGCTATCGCAGGCGATAAATGTGCGGTAAAACTAAAAGCAAAGAAAGCGAGGTAAAACTGTAAGAAATAACCCGCCCATATTCCTATGGTATAGAGATAAAATAACCACTTTCTATCCATAGAAACGACTGTCTTCAATCCATTCCAGACATTATCTAGTTGTTCTTTAATCTTTTGTCCAAATTTACCTCTTCCTAATGACTTTACGAAAAAGATAACGCCTATAATGACGAGTATCAATGCGACATAAAACCATGGTGAAGAAAAGATACGTTGCAAACTCTCAATAAAGCCTGGATTTTCTCTAAAGAAATCCGAGAAAAAGCCCAGATTAAGGAACATTCCAAGCAACAAAAGCAGTAACATCACCACAATATCATATGCTCTATCTATAATTAGCGTGCCAAAGAGGGAAGAAAAACTCATCCGTGAGTAATGAGCCATAGCGGCACAACGCCAAACTTCCCCTAATCGTGGCAGAGCCATATTCAAAGTATAGTTACCGTGAGTGGTTAAGATAGAATTAATCGCTCGAGCGTTTGGGCTCAATGATTTATTCAATATCTGCCATCGCATCCCTCGAAACGTATTTCCAACAGTGCCAAAAAAAGCAGCCAAGACCAAGATACCAAAGTCTGCATCGCTTTGGAGCGTCTCGAGTAAGGCATCAACATCCATATTCCTATAGAGTAACCACAGAATAAACACCCCGATAGTCAATGGTATTAATATCTTAGCTGTTAATCTCAGAGCCTTATTTAGCTTACTTTTACCGTTATCTTTTTTACTAATCATCCCTACAAATAATGAGCCACTCTGCTTACTTTTTAGTAGTTTTGTATGATAGAGCGGACTTGGACAGTGAAATATGACTACAAAAGTACTATTTCTTCTGGATATTAAGGAATAATAAAGTAATTAGTAATGAAAGAAGTACGAGCAAAGAAATCCTTGGGACAACACTTCCTGAGAAATCTTGAGATTGCGGAAGATATTGCCGCCTCTTTGGAAGAGGTCTCACTACCCATTTTGGAGGTAGGACCAGGGATGGGTGTCCTGACTCAATTTCTCTCATCTCGATATCCCGAAGTCAAAGTTGTGGAGATTGACACAGAGTCTATTGAGTACCTTCATGCTTACTATCCCGATCTAGAAGTGATAGAGGCAGACTTTCTAAAGTTACCTCTGGACACCATCTTTGACCATAAGCCGTTTCTGCTTATCGGCAACTTCCCCTACAATATCTCCTCACAGATATTCTTTCATATGCTAGAATACCGTGATTATATCCCTGCAGCTGCGGGAATGCTCCAGAAGGAAGTAGCGGAGCGATTAGCGTCGCCTCCTGGAGGAAGAGACTACGGGATTTTGAGTGTCTTACTCCAAGCATGGTACGACATTGAGTACCTATTCACTGTCGAACCTCATCATTTCACACCACCTCCTAAGGTCAGAAGTGGTGTAATCAGATTAACTAGAAATGAGAGACAGAGCTTGGGTTGCGATGAGCGTCTATTCAAAAGCGTCGTGAAGACGACGTTTAACCGCAGGCGAAAAACGATTCGCAATTCTCTCAAAGCACTATTAGGCGAACTTTCCCTACCTGATAGCCATCCACTACTGACCAAACGTCCTGAGCAATTAAGCGTGGATGAGTTCGTACTATTGACAAATGACATTGAGACGTTAACCAAAGGAACTGACGTAGAGCACGATGATTGAGATGACCAATAAGGAACTGGAAGAGGTTCTAAAGCTAATTGAAGAGCGTGACACCAAAGGGCTCAAGGAAATCGTACCTCAACTTTATCCTGCCGATATAGCTGAGCTCCTCGAGGAACTACCTGCCGAGGAGACCCTTTTCCTATACCACCTCTTACCCGGTAATATCGCAGCGGATGTTGTGATGGAGCTGGATGAAGACAATCGTAAAGAGGTCTTAGAGTTATTGACGGACGAGGAAATCGCGGATACCTTCCTCTCATACATGGATACGGATGACGCCGCGGACCTTTTACAAGAGCTGGAGGAAGATCAGCAGGACTCTATTCTTAGTCATGTCGAAGACGTAGAACAGGCTAGTGAAATCATCGAACTTCTTAAGTACAAAGAAGATACCGCTGGGGGTATCATGCGAAAGGAGATGATGGTCGTCAATGAAAATTGGTCTATGCCCAAGTGTATGGAGGAACTTCGGATGCAGGCTAGCGAGATGGATGATGTCTATTACATCTATGTCGTTGACGACGAAGAGCGGCTCCAAGGAATTTTACCTATTAAGAAAGTACTCACGAGTCCTCAAGTAGCTAAGATTAAGCATGTCATGCTTCGTGAGCCCATTATGTTCCATGAAAATGATATGGTAGAGGATGTAGTATTGGCATTTGATCGGTACAACCTTGTAGCCATTCCGGTGGTGGATTCTATCGGCCGACTCGTCGGGGTTATCACAGTTGATGACGTCGTGGACGAGATGCGTGAGCAACATGAGAAAGACTATCAATTAGCATCTGGTCTTTCCCAAGACGTTGAGAGCTCTGACTCTGTTCTACACCAGACAGCAGCACGTCTGCCCTGGCTAATTTTAGGAATGGTAGGCGGTATTTTTAACTCAATTCTATTAGGCCGTTTTGACAACGTCTTCTCTAAGATTCCGACCATCTCTCTTTTTATTCCACTTATAGGTGGAACTGGTGGAAATGTCGGAATGCAGTCTTCTGCCATCATCGTACAGGACCTGGCGAGCAACTCTATTAAGTCAAAGCATATAGCTACTCTCATGTTAAAAGAGCTAGCCATAGCTCTTGTGAATGCAAGTATTATCAGCTTGCTCGTCTGTTTGTACAATTACTTTTACCTCAATGACATTGTAGTCATGGCATCGGTCTCTATCAGCCTCTTTACAGTTGTTCTTTTTGCTAGTATATTTGGGACTGCTGTTCCGCTAATCATGAACGCCATCAAGATGGATCCAGCCCGTGCTACAGGTCCCTTCATCACAATCATGAATGACCTTGTAGGGATGTTTCTATACATGGGAATCACTCAGCTATTATACGGTATTTTTGCATAAATCATTAGATGAAGACATACAAAGTACTATATCTCATACCACTTCTATTACTTCTATTTAGTGGATGTGGTAGCAAGAAAAGAGTTCTGTCCAATAGCGACTTATCCAACCAGGCCAAGATCCAGAAATACATTCCCCAAAAGTTAGAGCTTAGAGCCGCTTGGATTCCTACAGTTTTTCGTTCAGAATATGCGAGACTAACACCAGAGGGGGTGCGTCGTAACCTCATCCAGAAATTAGACTTACTAGAGCGTGCAGGGTTCAATGCAGTCATTTTCCAAGTCCGTTCAGAAGCGGATGCATGGTACTATAGCCCATACGAGCCTTGGAGTAGATCTCTTACAGGTGAGCAAGGAAAAGCACCTCAGCCCTTATGGGATCCACTTCAATTCTTAGTTGAGGAGTGTCACAAACGAAATATGGAGTTACATGCGTGGATTAATCCCTACCGTGCAGCAACGAACCTGGGAGGTCAGATGGCTTCCAATCACCCATACTACCGTCATCCTGAATGGTTTGTCACCTATGGCAATCAACTCTTATTCAATCCAGCCCTTCCTGAAGTTCGTGACTATATAAGCCTTATAGTCAGAGATATCGTAGCTCGATATGATATTGATGCCATCCACATGGATGATTACTTTTACCCTTATCCTATCGCGGGAGAGCCATTTCCAGATAGGGCAGACTACGCTCATCAGTCTAGAGGGCAGAAGAGTATTGACGACTGGAGACGGGAGAATGTCAATATGACCATTAAGCAGATTCAGAAAACCATTAAGTCAGTCAAGCCATACGTGAGATTTGGGATTAGTCCATTCGGTATTTATCGCAACCAAACGAATGATCCAAATGGTAGTAAGACCTTCGGGCTACAGAATTATGATGACCTTTATGCAGACATCCTCTATTGGGATAGAATGGATTGGGTGGATTATATTATGCCTCAAATATATTGGGCAATAGGCAATAAAGCTGCCGAATATACAGAACTGGCTCATTGGTGGCAAAAGAATATCCTAAGAGCACAATACTACATAGGCCAAGACATCCGGCGTACAATGGATCGGGATGAATTGCATACCAAAATGAATATTACTCATCAGACAGCACAAGGACAATGCTTTTGGCCGGGCGATGATTTATTCACCAACTATGCTAATATCACTCAGACTTTACAAACCTCTTATTGGACTAAACCAGCACTCATCCCGTCCACTCCATACCCAGAAGATTTACACACATTTGACGAACCTCATAGAGAAGCCTTTATCTCAAGAGTCGCTGGGATCCAAGAGCTTGTATGGGAGCCAGATATCCCCTACCCTAAAGGTCTAGAGACAAAATACTTCGTCATCTATTGTCACCCAAGAGGGACCAAGCTCTCAAAAGCCACAACCCAAGATTACTTGATGGATATCACATCAGAAAATCATATCGAGCTCCCTCACTTAGGTGGAAAGGAGAAAGTAGCCTTCACGATTACACGCGTCAATCGCTATAACCACGAGATTATTGTAGCACATAACATTAAGGCAAAGCTATAAACAGGGCATGCCATAGAAACTCAATTTCTGTACTCGCTCTTCCCCCTACTCTTTCCATGGCATAGAGATAAGTTTACTCTCCACCCTTCTGCACGCATCTGAATAAAGATAAAGCCCCCTGACTACACTCATTATAGTCAGGGGGCTTCTCTATGTCCTCAACGGACAGTCATGCAACTTCCTTAATCTACAAAATCATTAAACATTAACGCTCATCTATTTAATTACTTCATAATGCTTAAAATATAACCAGATATAGCTACATGTGAAATGAAACAATGCAAATACCAAACGATAAATAACCATATATAGTTATTTATTGTATATTTGCTTCAGAAAGGATTTGAAAAAGTCTTAGAATACTTTTTCAATATTACCTAATCATATAATACATGAGATATTTTTTATTAACCCTTAACAATTAAAGCATGAAAAAGAAAATTGTTTTACTTTTATTTCTGTCCATTGCACTTTGTTTTTCGTGTACCAATTTGGATGATGTAAACTCCAGATTGGATAACCACGAAAAACGTTTATCCGAGATAGAAGCGATGGTCAACACTGCAAATGGAAATATTCAAAACCTAAAAAGTTACTAGAGGCACAAAAGGACAACCTGAGCATCGTCTCTTTTGCTAAATTAAAAGACGGCAGTGGCTATGAACTATTAATGACTGATGGTTCTAAAATAACATTAAGAAATGGCAAAGATGGAGAAAAGCCAAACATTGCCATAAAAAATGATAACGATATTTTATATTGGACAATCAACGGTGATTACCTGCTAGATGCATCTGGAAATAAAGTTATAGCGGTGGGCAAAGACGGAGAAATAGGCTCCACTCCTATCGTACGAATCAATACGGACGGCTATTGGGAGGTCAGTTATAACAAGGGCGTTAAATGGGAACTTGTTTATGACGTAAATGGCAATAAAGTAAAGGCTAATGGCTCTATAGATTTAGGTGACTTTAAAATCATTGAGGATGACGACTTTATCCATATCACATATATGGGACAAGTTTATAGTATTCCAAAAGATAAAAAAACTGTAGAAGCGACAAGCATAACACTTTCACCAAATGAGAGCCAACTAGAAATAGGATCTTCTCTTACTTTCACTATTGAAACAACACCTAAAAATGCCAAACTAAAAGAACTTGAATGGGAATCAGATAATGAGGACATAGCACAAGTCAAAGATGGAACCGTTACAGCGATTAGTGCAGGGGTAGCTATCATTACGGTCAAAGCCTATAAAGGGAAAGTAAAAAGCTCTGCGACAGTGAAGGTAACGAAGAAAAGCAACAAAAAATTAGCTTTAGAATACCTAACTGAATACAATGTAAATAAAACCGGTACTGGGTTTATAGACAATCACATAGGTAAAAACAGTGGTTATTTCACTTGGCATGAAGCCATGAAACTATTCGCAGCTAATAAAAACTTCACCGTGGATGGTATCGGATATCACCTCCCAAGTTTTAAAGAATGGTCATCAATCATACCTAAAGAGATAATGTATGTAGAAACTAAGATGCCTGACAAACTTGGTATTGTAGAAAATGTTACAATTGGTGATAAGAATGCTACATACAAGTCAGATTATAGATTTCCTGGAAATTACGTATTTTATGCTATTCGTTTCAAAAATGAAGATAATGAGCAGTTAAGTGCGTGGCGGTACCAGTTCACGGATAATCCCGAACAGTCAGGTGAAAAAATGCTGCAAATCACTGTACGACCTCTGGGTAAAGACGTATTATCATTAGACGACATCTCAAATCCTGATTACTGGGCTACGAACAACGATAAAGACATTCAGAGAATGCTGCCTGCAGCCGGTTACCTTATCGTAAAAGATGGAGAACCATTTTACTATAATGAATATGGTCATTATTGGTCTTCTACAGAAGATAGAGAGAAGACAACATGGGCTAAGTTCGTCCTCTTCAGCAATTACTTATGCTACTCTGACTATCAACACGAAAAAGGGATATATAACACAACAAGACTATTCAGAAATAACTTCTAAATCATATGAAAACAAATTCAAGTCATTTTTTATTGGCACTCACCCTCCTATCAATGCTTCTGATAGGTTCATGTACTAACCTCGACTCGGTAAATGATCGTATAGATGACCACGAAAAGCGTCTAAATCAATTAGATAATTTGGTGAAAAGTGTAAATGACAACATTAAAAACTTAAAAGCTCTGGCTGAGGCTGAAAAGGACAACCTTGCCATCGTGAAATATACTCCACTAGAAGATAATGCTGGGTATAAACTTGAAATGAGCGATGGCTCTACGATAATCCTCAACAATGGTTTAGATGGAATAACTCCAAGCGTAGGAATTAAGAAAGATACTGACGGGGTATTTTATTGGACTATTAATGGAGAATTTATGCTTGATGCTTATGGAAATAAAATCATGGCAAAAGGCACCAATGGATCAGATGGCATCACACCTTTATTGCAAGTCAATGCCGACGGATTTTGGGAAGTAAGTCTCAATCAAGGTAAATCCTATCAATTACTACTTGGGAAAGACGGAAATCCTATCAAAGCAAAGGGTGAAACCGCTAAAATAGATTTCTCGATTACAGAAACAGAAGATTCAGTCGTAATTAATTATAATGGCAATGAATACATCCTACCTAGGAGTAACAAAATAGTACCAAAAAGTATCACTATAGAACCTACCAAAAAAGTAGTCAAGGTTAACGATACCTTTGAAATCAAAGCCACTATATTACCTGAGAACGTTTCAAACCCAGCCATCACTTGGGAAAGTGAAGACGATAAAATAGCTACAGTCTCAGCCGGTACAGTGACCGCTGTCTCTGTAGGTACTGTCCTCATCAAAGCAACCACTGTAGAAGGAAACTTGACAGCTACTTGTCGCGTCACTGTTAAAGCCAAAAATAGTCACGTAAAACGATTACCGATAGATTACGTTGCCGAATTCAACATTGATAAAACAGGTAAGAACTTTGTCACCTCTCACTCTAATACAGCAGGTGGCTACTTTGATTGGGATGACGCAGATAGAAAATTTTCTAAAAGGGCAGACTTTAAGATTAATGGGCAAGGCTACTACATGCCTACAATGAAAGAATGGTGTGCTGTAGTTCCTTTCAGGAATGTATATTTTATAGAGTTTAGAGACGTACTTAATCAAGAAGAGAGTTTTGTATTCCTTGAAAAATCTTACAACCTAAAGGCTGATTACAAATTTCCAGGAAATGGAGTCGCATACGCAATTAGATTTAAAGGTGGCGATAATTTATTAAGAAGTGCTTATAAATTTGAGTATACTAAAAATCCTCAGGGTAATGGCAGTATGATGATTATTACAGCACGCTATCTAGGTGATTCTGATACAGAAACCACAATTGATGACGTTGCAAAGCCAGAATACTGGAATTCAAATAATGAAGATGATACCATCCGTTACTTCCCTTGCTCTGGGTATAAGGATTTCGAAGAAAATAACATGTACTCAGTTGGGGAATACGGTAATTACTGGTCTGCAACCAGTCACGATTCATTATTTGCAAGGAGGATGCTATTTGGTGGAAGAGATGCCACTTCTAATGAAGGCGGGATGAAAACTAATGGTAGATCCATTAGACTGTTCATGAAAAAATAAAAAAACACACATAATAACTATGAAAAAAATATTTTATGCGGTATTGTTATTGCCGATTTTAATGATTTCATCTTGTACAAATCTTGATGATATTAATCAGAAACTTGATAAGCATGAAGAGCGATTAAAAGGCTTTGAACTTCTCATGTCTCAAGCAAATGAAGGAATTATTTCACTTCAACAGTTACTTGATGCCCAAGCAAAAAAACTAAGTATAAATTCATACAACCCTCTATCAGATGGGACTGGCTATGTATTAAAAATGTCTGATGGCTCGGAGATAGTCCTGAAGAATGGCGTCGACGGTACTACACCAAAAATTGGAGTGACAGAAGTAGATGGAGTCCTCTATTGGTCACTTAATAATGACCTAATTTTGGATGCAAATGGTGATCCTATACCTGCAAAAGGACAAGATGGTAAAGATGGCTTTACACCTAAGATACGAGTAAGCCGTAATGGTGAATGGGAAATCAGCACAGATAATGGTGTGACTTGGGAAAAGATTTTAGACAGTGACGGGAATCCAGTCAAGGCTGCAGGCGAAACCGAAAAAATTGACCTCTCAATTACCGAAACTGATGATGATGTGATTATCAAATATAATGGTAAGACCTTCATTATTTCAAAGAAAGTTAAAGCTGCAGTAACTGAGGTTAAACTGAATTATAATGAGTACACGCTTCGTGTAGATCAAACAGTTTCGCTAAAGGCAACCGTGATGCCAGAGGAAGCAGAGAATAAAAAAGTCACTTGGACTTCTGATCAAGAAAAAATTGCCTCTGTTAGTTCTAGTGGATTAGTTACAGCCTTATCTGTGGGGACAGCTATTATTACAGTGCAACCGAAGATGGAAATCTTACAGACCAATGCGTTGTTACGGTGAAGAAAAAAGCTCCTACTCATGATAAGCTTGCGATAGAATATGTTACTGAATTCAATGTAAATGCGGACGGGACAGACTTCATCACTTCCCAAGACACTAGTGAATCTGGATACTTCTCACATCATAAAGCGATGGAATTATTTGATGTATCTAAAAACTTCACCGTTAATGGTGTGGGATACCACCTTCCAACTCTTGCAGAATTTAGAGGAATCGTTCCAGATTATAATAGTGGAATGAATATAAGTTTTGAGTATGAAAAGAAGGTTGATAACCTCTCAGAGGAAATAACTATAGCAGGCAATACCCAAACATACACTTCAGACTATGTATCATTGGGTAATAATAACGCCTATGGTATTAGATTTAAAGGGAATGGTGACAAACAACGCTCTGCATGGAGATACCAATCTGTAAAGAACCCTGACTCTGAAGGAGAGATGATGCTCATGATTACTGTACGTTACCTAGGACCAGAGAATCTAGATGTAACTACAGACGATATCTCTAATGAAGAATGGTGGGAAAAAGATTCAGAGGATAATATTGTACGTTGTTTCCCAGCCGCTGGTTTTGTGCGCTACACAACTGATGGTTATTATACTCAAATAGGTACACATGGATATTTCTGGACTTCTACTGATTTTAATGCTGGAAATGCTAGAAGTATGGATTATACACCAATGGGGTCTTATACCGCATACTACTGGAATAGCAAATCTTACGAATTCTCAGTCAGGTTATTCTCAAATAAGTAACCTCATATAGAACATTTACTTTTGGGCATGCCAGGAGATCTGCTTCTGTGCATGCCCATTATTAGATACCTTGATCTCAGATTGCGGAGAGGACACAAAGAAAAATTGTATTTATATCATAAAGGAAAAGAGCGTCCATATATTCAGAAAAGGGCTGAATCTGTAAAGTGTCAAACACGCTCTTCTAGACCAATAGATCTATCTTCTCTATCAAGAGACGTAGCTCTCTATGTGCCCAAGTGAAACCCTGCTAACATAGAGAAGCCCCCTGACTACACTCATTATAGTCAGGGGGCTTCTCTATGTCCTCAACGGACAGTCATGCAACTACTTTTATCAGTAGTGTGGATTATCTCAATGTTTCCCTTTTATCAACTCTAATGAACGATTAACGAAATCATCTAACGCCTTACCCTTCAGCAGACCACTAGAGAGCAGACCAAGGTCTATTAACTGAGAGATAATCTTATGCTCTTCACCAAACTTACGATAAATAGCATCTAGCTTCTCATCAATCTCACTGATAGACTTATTGGTTTCAGCCATGTCATTACGAAGGGTCTCCTTCTGTGCATCATCGATATCCTTAGCCTCTAGTTGCTGTTGTAGGACAGATACTCGTGCCTCATGCCCACGTTTATCAGCGGTTAGCTCCTTGTACTCTCCATCTGCCGTCTCATTGAAAGCTACAGCTAGACCACGAACCATTGGATGATCAACATTCAGATTAACGATATAGCTATCAGGCATCTCTTCATAGAAGCTCATACCCTGTTGCATAGCAGCCATATCCTTCATCCTACGCATATACTCACTCTGTACCAAGATCAAAGGATTACCCATCTCACCTTGATGACTTGCACGTACGTTGTACATCACTTTCTGCTCGTGAGGAAGCTGTAGGTCGAACAACTTAGTCAGCAATTCCACCTCTTCCTCTGAAACGTCTGCCGTATCTTTCGGCGCATCCTCTTTTGGGATGAGATTATCCAGCGTGTCACTATCAATACTAGCAAAACGAGATTGAGCGACTTTGCTCTCCAACATCTGGATGAAGTGTATATCTAATTGTCCATCCATTAGGAGGACATCATAGCCCTTATTTTTCGCCTCTCTTATATAGCTATATTGCTTCTCAGTATCGTTGGCGTACAGGTAAATGACATTACCGTCTTTATCAGTCTGCTCAGCAGAAATAAGTTCACGATACTCCTCTAGTGTATAGAGCTTATCATCAGTACTCTTTAGTAAGGCAAACTTCTCAGCTTTGTCGTAAAACTTTTCGTCTGTCAGCATACCATACTTCACGAAGAGATCAAGCACTTCCCATTTTTCCTCGTACTTCTTACGATCTTCCTTGAACAGCTCATTGAGCTTATCCGATACTTTACGAGTGATGTAGCTGGAGATTTTCTTTACGTTACCATCGGCCTGCAGATAACTTCTGGAGACATTCAGAGGGATGTCTGGTGAGTCAATCACCCCATGAAGCAGCATTAGGAAATCTGGCACGATACCTTCCACTGAATCCGTTACGAATACCTGATTACTGTATAGCTGGATCTTATTTTTCTGAAGATCCATATTGTTCTTTACCTTAGGGAAGTAAAGGATACCAGTCAGGTTGAATGGATAATCAATATTTAGATGGATCCAAAAAAGAGGAGCCTCTGACATAGGATACATCGTATTATAAAAGTTTTTATAATCCTCATCCTTAAGCTCACTAGGCATCTCACTCCAGATAGGTTTATTCTCATTTATGATGAGATCCTCGTCTGTCTCGACCTCTTTACCGTCCTTCCAATCTTTCTTCTTACCAAAAACAATAGGTATAGGTAGGAAGCGGCAATATTTATCTAGTAACTGACGAATCTTTTGGGGCTCTAAGAATTCTTTGCTCTCCTCATCAATATATAGTATGATGTCGGTACCACGCTCACGCTTTTCGGCTACTTCCATCTTGTACTCTGGATCGCCTTCGCAGCTCCAGCGGATACTTTCCTCCTCTTCACGATAGCTCTGTGTATATATCTCTACCTTCTTAGCCACCATGAAGCTGGAGTAAAATCCCAGTCCAAAGTGTCCGATGATACTGCCAGCATCATCCTTGTACTTCTCAATAAATTCCTCAGCTCCACTGATAGCGATTTGATTGATATACTTATCAATCTCATCTGCTGACATTCCGATACCATGGTCGCTAATGATAAGCTTATCGCCATCAATCTTCACCTCGACCTTGAGATTATCAAGCGAACCACTATACTCTCCTTTGCTTGAAAGGGTCTTTAACTTCTGTGAAGCATCTACAGCATTACTTACAAGTTCACGTAAGAAGATCTCGTGATCACTGTACAAAAACTTCTTAATGATGGGGAACATATTATCACTCTGGACCCCTATCTTACCATTCTTTTTCTCTTTACTCATATGTCATATAAATTAAAATTTATTTTCTTTTACCATAAAAGGGCAAAGAGGGTGCCAAAATGGACTGACTGACACTTTGTCAGCCCTGAATTTCGTTGTGCACAAAAAAAATAAACATCATGAGTTCTAAAAAGATTAGAAGCACAACACTCATAAATACGCGATGCCAAACAAAACAATAGTAAAAATGACAATAAGAGGACTTAACAAAAAGAAGAGTCGGGCTATCAAACATGTTGATAACCCGACTCCTATTCTTTATCAATTATATGCAAAAATTAATCTTCGTCATATGGTGCGAAGTCAGACTTTTCTGCACCGCAAACTGGGCATACCCAATCCTCTGGGATATCCTCAAATGCTGTACCTGGAGCGATACCTCCATCCTCATCACCTACTTCAGGATCATAAATCCAGCCACATGGCTCACAAATCCACTTTCTCATAACTTTGTTCTTTAGTTTTTGTATAATTACCTTTCATCAAGCTAACCACACAAGGCTAGCTATGCAAATATACCTATTTATGGTTATATGGACATACTTTAATTCTTAATAAACTATTAATTTTCTAAGCATTTTAACAATCCGAAATGAGGTCTTAAGCAGTGGAAAATCTCGAACTATCCCCTATTGTCCTTCGTAGGAGTATCCAATAACAAGAGTTATTAGTGTTAACTTATCTATATCCAACTTTTTAGGTAGGCCAATGCCTGGTACGCTCTATCAATATTATGAAGAAGACTACAGCTAATTGACAATAAATTGATTGGCTTTTTCTCCAAAAAGGCCTCAAGAAGCAGCCCAAAATCATCTTATAGGAGAGATTTCTTCTTCCTATAGGAACAATAATTTTTTCCTATAGGAAGAGCAACTCTTTCATATAACTAAAATACCACCTATTTAAAACCACCAAATAAGAGTATTGTGATTACAATTTCGCACTCCTTATATCCTCTTATTACCAACGGGTTATAGCATATACCCTCCATATACGCTGCATTTTATCACAAAATAGCTATCGTATGGTTATGTCAAATGGGGGGCACATTTTCACAGCCTTACTTAGAGCGTCACTCGTTTTAATTCAAGTGACTCGAAGATTCTTAATTAGCTGGCATATAGGAGATTCATCATAAATACTAGAGACTCTCCACTTTAGATGTTTTCTAGTGTCTCTGGACCATAATAATTGCTTATCTTTGCCACACAAAGACATTCAGCTATATGGTAATCTATGGGTATTAAGGATAAATGGAGAGGAGGATCGACCAATATTGAAGGAGAATTAGATCTTTCTCTGAGCCATATTTTTCAGCTTTCGTGGCCTGTCATGGTCTCGCTATTGGCACAAAATCTCATTGGTGTCATAGATACAGCGTTTATCGCTCGCCTTGGAGAGGTGCAGCTGGGTGGCGTGGCTCTAGCAGGGCTGGTCTATTTTAGTATCTACACCATAGGCTTTGGATTGGCGAGCGGGACCCAAATTATGTTTAGCCATCGATACGGAGCCAAACAATATAGTGAGATCGGGCATGTGATAGGACAGAGTCTAAGGATACTATCCATAGCAGCCCTTTTGGTAGTCATACTAGCCTTTAGTACTGGTCGGTTACTCTTTGGCAACCTCATCTCGAGTCCGGATGTGGCACAATCTGCCATTGATTACTGGAACTACCGAAGCATCGGGTATCTATTCGCCTTTATCGGAAGTGCTTTCCGATCCTTCTTCATAAGTATATCCAAAACTAAAGTATTGACTCTGAACGCCATCGTGATGTCCATTGTCAATATTTTTCTAGACTATGTCCTCATCTTTGGTGAATTAGGATTCCCTGAGATGGGGATCAAAGGGGCAGCCATTGCAAGTGTGAGTGCTGAGATCGCCTCATTAGTATTCTATCTATTGTACATCTGGAAAAAGGTAGATCGTAAGAAGTTCGGCATCAGTTGGAGCATAATCCTTGAAAACGATAGAGTCTTAGTAAGAGCATTGCTAAAACTTAGTTATTACTTGATGATGCAGGCACTCCTAAGCCAGTCAGTGTGGACGATCTTCTTCTTTATGATTGAAAGCTTGGGTGAGCGTGAGTTGGCGATAGCCTCTATCATTCGTAGCCTCTACATCTTACTCTTCTTACCGGTCAATTCTTATGGCACAGCCGTCAGAAGTACGGTTGGACATATTGTAGGAAACGGGCAGCCTGATAAAGTTATCCCTTACATCTGGAAGTCTGTCCTTCTCTCTTTCGGAACGATGCTACTCGTGACTACCCTAGTACAGATATTCCCTGAAGTACCGCTGAGCATATTCACAGATAATCCAGAGTTGATTCACGATTCCATTGGAGCTCTAAGGGTGGTCTGTATAGCAGTACTGATTTGCTCGATTGGAAATATGTTTTTCACCTCAGTGGGTAGTACTGGTGACACCAAGCGAGTCTTTATTATTGAGTTACTTAATATTGCCTTTTATCTTGGTTATGCAGCCATTATGGTTTACCTTATCGAGGGGTCCGTTGCCCTTTGCTTTACCGTTGAGATTCTCTATTATGTAAGTATCGGCTTGATGAGCTATCACTTTATGGCAAGTGGTCGATGGAAGGCCATAGAGGCACGCTGATCCTCTCCATGATTATGGATTTTGACTTATAAAGTATTTGAGGTCGGTTCTGCGGTTAATCTCAGAAGAACCTATGACACAGACGATTCTTTTTTTTGAATCGTCTGTCTTTTTTTATCTTGCTGATTTACTATCTTCTTTTTCTATCGCGGTCATTATTTGACGACGCGTAATGATGGTGGGGATACCTGCACCGATAGATATAGCTGCTAGTATAAACAAGCTAAACATTCCATTATGGATCGTTTCGGTGACAAGCTCAGAAGAAACAGGTCCATTGGTGGTCGCTATACTGATCAATCCAATAATTGAGCGATAAATATAAGTCCCTGGAACCATCGGGATGACACTGGGAATGGCGATGACTAGCGGTGGAGCAAACTTTAGCCTCGCAAAGGGGACACTTAATGTCCCGACACAGACACCTGATGCGAGTGAAGACCAGATCAGACTCAAGTTATTCTCTAAGACTATAAACTTCACTATTCCACTTACAAATGCGATGGAAAAAATAGATAGCAACACTCTTTTGGGGACATTAAATAGGACCGCAAACCCTATACTTGCTATGCCAGCAAAAGCGGCCTTTACTAAAATCGTAAGACTCATCATATAAATATAGAACTACACATCTTTGCAACCATCAATCCTAGAGCAATTGCAAAGGAGATTAGAAAACCATTTACACCTCTAGCAATACCATTTTGCGTATTTCCATCAATTAAATCTGTGATCGAATTAACTAATGGCACCCCTGGGATTAAAAACAGAACGGATGTCGCAAAGGCTGCGTCAGGAGTCTTGCAAGCTGGAATAAAGTAGGCAAACTGAGCAATAAATGCGGCTGTGAATGCAGCTAGAGATACAACTACAAAAGGGTTTATTTTCCTTTTTGATGCTTCTTGCCTGACATAGAGACCAATCACGGTAGCGATAAAACTAATTACCATCGATATGTATCCGCCATCAAGAAGGAAGCAGAACGAAGCATCACTAAGCCCTACGGTCAATAATACAAGCCATCGTTTGTGATGAGGGGTCTTTTTTATACGCTCCACCTCGTTTACAACCTGCTCCACGCTCCAATTTCCCTCTAATACATTCCAACTCATATGGCTAATATTGGATACGATAGCAAAATTAACCGTATGGGGCTCTATCCGCTTAATTTTGCTAAAAGCTACTTCACCTCTATTATCCATCACCGTAACGATCAGACTTCGGTGAGTGATCATCACTTCAAGATTATAGCCCCACGCAGAAGCGATACGACGTAAGGTTACTCTGATACGTTCTGTATTTGCTCCCGAACACATCATCAAGCTACCGATTTCGAGTAAAACGGTAGCAATACGATCTCTTTTACTTTCTTCAGGATAGTGCATAAAGTAGTTTCATCTAATAAATGTCCTAAACTGCATGTTTTAAATTGGTTATCAGAAATCATCTAGGATTTTTTCACTTACTGATTTTCGTTGATGATATTATACCGATAGCTATAAAATAATTTTGCACAAATTTAGCTTATTTTTGTGTATTTAGATCTATTTAATGTGATTTTATAGCCATACAACCAAGCATTTCTCTCCCCCACCTCTATATTTATAATCAAATAAAGTTCTGTATGTAGTAAATTGATTTATAGCTTCTCGCCTTGCAAATTATCTAGCTCTTATTATTGGATCTATCTTGCTCATACATTTCATTGCTGAACATTTATTTAATAAAAAAAGGGTGCCAGCTGCTAGGCTGACACCCAAGACTCACATCTAAAAAGCTATAGTTATTACTCGTCGCTCTCTTCTGTATAACTATCAAGCAGCATCTGTTGGACATCAGATGGCACTAATTCGTAATTCGCAAATTCCATAGTAAAGGAGGCTCTTCCGCCAGTGATAGAGCTCAAGGCTGTTGAGTAATTAGAAAGTTCCTTAAGAGGCACCTTAGCCTTTAGCTCCTCATAATCACCCTTACTCTCCATTCCCATGATGATACCTCTACGGCCTTGAAGGTCACTCATCACATCCCCCATGTAATCAGCAGGCACAGAGACTACGACATCATAGACAGGCTCTAGGACCTTCGGAGAAGCCTCGCGGAATGCTTGACTAAAGGCATGACGACCTGCCAGCATGAATGAGACCTCATTACTATCCACAGGGTGCATCTTACCATCATAGACGATGACTCGTACGTCTCTAGCATACGAACCAGTAAGAGGTCCTTCCTCCATTCGCTCCATGATCCCCTTGAGGATGGCAGGTAAGAAACGAGCATCAATGGCTCCTCCTACGATACTATTCACAAATACGAGTTTGCCACCCCATTCAAGGTTTATCACATCAGTATCACGTGCTTGCACCTTAAATTCCTGGCTCCCAAACTTATAACTACTAGGCACCTCAGCCCCTTCTACATAAGGCTCTACAATTAAGTGAACCTCGCCAAATTGTCCAGCACCACCAGACTGTTTTTTGTGACGGTAGTCACTTCTTGCCGCCTTCGTGATGGTTTCACGATAAGGTATCTTAGGCTCGAAATATTCTACTGGGATCTTATCATTATTCTCTAGTCGCCACTTTAATGTACGAAGGTGGAATTCTCCCTGTCCGTACACAATGGTCTGCTTTAGCTCCTTACTTTGCTCAATGATCCAAGTAGGATCTTCGTAATGCATACGAGTTAGGGCTTCATTCATCTTTTCAGAATTTGACTCATCGACAGCCTTAATAGCACGGCGATACTTAGGAGCAGGATACTCCACAAGCATATAACGATTAGTGCATCCCTTTTCATTAAGTGCATTTCCTACACGTACCCCTTTTAGTTTGACCACAGCACCAATGTCGCCAGCCTTTAGCTCTGTAACTTTTATGCGATTACCACCCTGAGGGATGAAGAGTTGCGAGATTCTTTCTTTACTATCATTTCGATCTGTATTAACTAAATCATCCCCTTCATGTACTGTACCAGAGACCACTTTGAAGTAATCTACCTCACCAATGTGAGGCTCTGTCATACTCTTGAAGAAGTATAGGCTAGTAGGAGCAGAAGAATCATAAGGTACCTTAGTCCCATCCACTGTCTCAAGTGGTTCTAGCTTATCACAGCATGGCACCACGTTTCCAAGGAACTCAAGTGTACGGCGAACGCACATATCTTTCTCTGCACTCACACAGAAGACAGGATACATGTCACGGGCTATAAGTCCAGCACGGATACCATCCCTCATCTCCTCTTCAGTAAGACTTTCACTCTCGAAGAACTTCTCCATGAGTTCTTCATCATGCTCGGCACAAGACTCTACTAAGTTCTTGTGAAGCTCCATAGCTTTATCCTTAAGATTATCAGGGATTTCGAGGACCTCAGGCTTGCCACCTTCTGGACCCCAGCGATACAGCTTCATTTTGAGGACATCAACGATTTCATTAAAGTCAGGTCCTGTCGTAACGGGGAATTGGATAGGAACCACCTTAGAGCCATATCGCTCTTTTAGCTGGTTTAGGGCATTATCATAGTCAGCCTTTTCATGATCCAACTGGTTGATGATAAAAATGACTGGACGATTAAATTTTCTGGTATATCTAAATTGGTTGATTAAGCCGACTTCCAGCCCATATTGAGCATTGACGACCATCAGAGCCGCTTCAGTAATTGCTAGAGAATTAACTAAAGCTCCTACAAAATCATCAGACCCTGGACAGTCTATAAAATTCAGTTTACGATCGCCCCAAGGGATTGAGAAAACAGTAGAAAATACGGAATAGCCATATTCTTTTTCAACTGGGAAATAATCACAAACGGTACTCCCTTGAGCTACTGATCCACGTCGTTGGATAGCTCCACCTTCAAAAAGCATTGATTCGGCCAGGGTAGTTTTCCCTGACCCAGAACTCCCCAAGATGGCGATGTTCTTAATGTCGTTAGTTTGATATACCTTCATAGTCCGTTATTTTTACGAATGATTGTAAATATTGGTTTTAGTCAAATCGTTTGTAAAAAACGATTTATTTGCCAAAGTAAGGACTTTTAACGAGATTAACAAGAACTTAACGTTGCTTTGTAGCAACTTTTGCTGCACATTGGTTGTATTTGTAGTGTGCGTTATGCTCAATAAGTTTTAAGATCTGAAAATCGTGTTGGAAAGTAATTCTCAATAACTCTGCTTTCGGAGAATTGAGATACTATATCTTTTTCAGCTCAAGGGTGCTTACAGACTTCTATTTCATCTTTTAAGAATGGACTATTTGGAGAAAACTAATGACATTTGGAGAATTAGATAGCACATCCTTTTCACTTCCAAGAAGAGGCTTACAGCCTTTCATTTCATCTTTTGAGCACGGGGTTATTTGGAGAAATCTAATAAGATTTGGAGAATGGAGAGAGCACATCTTTTTCACCCTAGCGAGAGGCTTATAGTATTCTGTATTGATCGTTTAGAGAAAATGGATATAACTTGGAGAATTTTAATTATCGTATTTGGCATATAGAACATTGAACACTTCGTTAAGCAAAGAGTCTCCCCTCAAATGGTTATACTTTTTACTTATGATGTACTTTGTGCCACTTCCTTTTCCAGTGGTTTGAATTATATTGTCTTCTTGCAACTTCATAAGCAGATATTTTATCTGATTTCTATTTAACTCATGCTTCATTTGTTCTTCTAAAGCTCCTACTTTGGACTCATTCCCTTGGAGCTTTAGTAGAATGGATTCAATTTCAGATACAATATATCTTTTCCCTATCCGATTGCTCTGTTCTTCAAGACTATAGAAATCTTCATCTAAAATAAATCTCAAAGAATGTCCGGATACTCTTTTTATTAGCCCTGCCTTCTCTAACTGCTCCGCTATATCTGATTTAAGACGTTGGAACATTCCATTTCTTATCATGTATAACGTGATAATTTGTTCTACTCCAAGCCTTGGCTCTTTATTATTATTCTTATACTGATTAATGTATATATGGAATGCTTTGTCTTTTATTTCCGTATTAAGGGTAAGTGATACTTGAAATATATTGGAATCAGTGTAATCTGGTTCTGATTTGCCTTCGGAGAGCATAATAGAATATATTTTATCAACACCCTGTCCACTACGCTCAACTAATCCTGTCTTTTCCAGCACCTCTGCCATAAGCCGACAACGAGGAGTACTATTTACAGTTAAGATGTTTTCGATATTCACCCCTTTTGGGAATCCACCTGGGTTATTTATGGTTATCTTATTAGGGTACTGTTTAATCACAACTTCGCTTGAGATGGTATAGTCTCGATGAACTATAGCATTTAGGATGGCTTCCCTTATGACCTCTTCATTGAAATCGTAAAGATCAAATATATAGGCATCTGATTGTATGGGGTGCTTCCTATTTAGCATGGGTTGATTTATTAGTTTCCATATACTATCAATTGCTATAAATAAAGGTGCTTGGATTTCCTCGCGAGTGTCATAATAGATTTGATCATCTTGATTCCTAAACTCCCATATCGTTTTGCATTGAGGTAATTTAGATTGGATAACTGTTCCTTTCCCCAGTAATATTAAGCAGGCATAATTAAGATTCCCTTTCGAATCGATTAGATTTAGGTCAGATAATGTTTGTGATGTGCTCAAATTAATAAATTGTTCGTTGTTTTGTTTGCGAGCATAGCTTAATTTCATCTTGTTGATGGCATTTTCGTCCAGATCGTCCAAATTTAGGCCTGCACAGGTTTGTGCAGAAAAATCAGGTTCTTGTTCTTGGAGGATAGAGAAGAAGTATTCGTCATTCATAGGGACTATACTGTCTCCAATACGCATAAGAGGGACGTCCTGATATTTTAAGGCTTTGCCAATGGGGCGTGATGGAACATGTATGATTAAGACGCGTTTCTCATCGTCATAGACCACTTCAGTTTCTACACGCACATGTAAGTCATGATATATTTTTTGCTCTAATTCACCCTCTCTCCCTTTCCATGCTTGAGTACCAACGATAGTATGGGGTGGCACATTGTTTTCTTTTACACCAAGAATTAATCTGCCACCACACTCATTTGCCAATGCTACAACATAACCTAATATACTACGTCTATCTTTATCGTATTTATATTGCTTTTTAGCTTCTTTGAATTCGACTTTGTCTTCACTTTCTCTAAGTCTTTTTACTTCATCTATGGTCATATTCGTCTTTTTTAGATTAAGAGAGCTTCTTCTAGTAGGCCTATTTTCAATGTAGACCATTGGTCACCAATGCCTGTTAACCAGTGCAAACAAAAACCTTTTAATAAAAACATTGTCTGCTACAAACATAACACTTTTGATTTAGAAATCACACTCTCTTAAGAACTCAAAAAAAGTTAGTCTTTGAGAGATCTTTCATGATAGCTAAATTTTGTATTGAACTCGCTACTCTACTTCTGAGAAGGCATCTTTGAGTCCTTCTTCCAAATCATATGTTGGCTGGAAGCCAAGAGATAATATGGGCGAGATATCGCATAGCCAATTACGTTGGCTAAGAATGGGATACTTGTCCCGATTTAGCGTAAAGGGCTTGTGGCTGATTCGGCTATAGGTCTGCCCTATGTTACAGGCGAGCTTAATGATGGGCAGAGGGACCCTAACCTCGTGAACTGGGCGATTGAGAATTGTGCTGACTATTCGCGTGAAATCCTGATCGGTATAATCCTTACCATCACTTAGTAGAAACGTTTGTCCCTCAGCTTCAGGATGGTTGAGCAGGAAGAAAACGGCTCTAGCTACATCCTTGACGTACACAAAGCTGAGCTTCTGAGGCTGTCTCCCAGAGAGAAAGTTCCACCCTCTTTTCATACTCATTATGGAGAGCCAGTAATCTTCGTCCCCAGCCCCATACACACCCGTCGGACAAAGTATAGTAAAAGGGATGGAAGCACTCTTGAGGTACTGCTCGGCTTGCCACTTACTTCGCCCATACGCTGTATTGGGACACTGTGAAAAATTTACACAAAGAGGGGCATCAGTGTTGTTCTCCCCATAGCTCCCCATACTGCTCATCAAAAGAAATCTCTCAGGGCGAAGTCGTTTAGTGTCCAACGCCTCAAGGAGTCGTCGGGTATTTTCGGCATTAACCTCAGCAAATTGTTTTGTATCCAGAGTCTTGGTAACTCCTGCATTATGGATGACGTAATGAAAGGGCGGGGCATCTTGGGAATCTGCGAGTTGCTCAAAAGCCCTTCTCATCTGCCCGCTATCTTTATACTCTAACTCTAGGAGGTGTATCCCCTTGAAATGGTCTAGGGTTTTTCTATTGCTCTCCTTGCGAACAGCAACCGTCACCTCGTATTCATGCAGGGCGAGAGCTTCATCAATCAGATAATGACCGATGAAGCCTGTTCCTCCAGTTATGAGCACCCGTTTTTTCACTTCCATTCCCTATAAGATCTCCAACTCTTTGAAGCACATTTTGAGTCTTTGGACTGCTTGCTCTACTTGATCCTTAGTGTGTGTCGCCATCAATGCAAATCTAACCAAAGTATCCTTTGGAGCACATGCTGGAGGTATCACGGGATTAATGAACACTCCTGCATCAAAAGCAAGCTTAGTGACCGTAAAAGTCTTGACCGTATCTCTAACATAAAGAGGGATAATGGGGGATTCAGTCGCCCCAATCTCAAAGCCTTCCTCTCTAAATCGCTTCAGAGCGTAACGAGTCACATCCCATAGCCGCTCCAGGATTTCGGGTTCCTGCTCTAGGATTTCGATAGCTTTGAGAGCAGAGGCTGTAGCTGCTGGAGTACTAGAGGCAGAGAATATATAGGTGCGTGAATTATGGCGAAGATAGTTGATAGTGGTCGCATCAGCAGCAATAAACCCACCAATAGAGGCTAGAGACTTACTGAATGTACCCACGATAATATCTACATCGTCAGTAATGCCTAGTTGATTACACAGTCCTTCTCCATGCTTACCATAAACCCCTATGCTATGGGCTTCATCTACATATAGAGTGGCGTTATATTTTTTCTTTAGAGCCACCAGTTCTTTGAGAGGTGCAAGATCTCCTTCCATAGAGAAGACGCTGTCCACAATAATAAGCTTTAGAGCGTCAATGGGGCAACGACTTAATTGTTCTTCTAAGTCAGCAAGGTCATTATGCTTGAATTTCTTTTGTTGTGCGAAAGAAAGTCTTCGTCCATCTACAATGCTGGCATGATCTTGAACATCGCAGAAGATATAGTCATTTCTACCCACTAAGCTTTGAATACATCCAGAATTTGCAGAAAAGCCCGTGCTAAACACAAGAGCCTCATCTTTACCCACAAACTTTGCGATCTTACGCTCCAGTTCGGTGTGTAAGTCTAGTGTACCATTGAGGAACCTTGATCCCGAGCAGCTACTGCCATACTTCTGAAGAGCGTCAATCCCTGCTTGAATAATTCTCGGCTCATAGTTCAATCCCGTATAAGCATTAGAGCCAAACATCAAAACCCTCTTCCCATCCATCTCCACTTCCGTACCCTGCTTGCCAGTTATTTCACGAAAGTAAGGGTAAATGCCCATCTCCTTAAAACGTTGTGGTCTATCGTATGAGGCCAGCCGTTCTTGCAATAATCCCATTGTAAAATCAAATTTATCAGTTCCAAACATCCATTTTATCCTCATTTGAATTATTTTTTCTGATAAAATGGATTCTCTCGGTGCAAAAGTACTGATTTATTTGAATAAAAGGTCTTATTTCTGGATAAAATTAGAATTGGGACCATCGAATGCCTCACTGAGAACTACTTTATTTTATAACATGAAGGTTAGTTCTTTCATCCATATAATGTTATTTAATAAGGAATATTTATCACTCGTATCGCCTAAAACACATGCTCTTGATATTAGACTCAAATATCAAGAGCATGTGATGAAATGCCATTCTAACTGATTTGTAAACAGATCGGCTAGGAGATTGAATGAGAGTTGCGATACAAGACTCTCTGGTTGGAAGCGGAAGAGCATACTCTTAGGAGTATGAGTATGACTGAAACTCACTAATACAGCCTGTAGATCGCCGTCACACAATACTCTCAATATGTTGTTTATTAAAACCGTATTATTTGAAAGAAGGAGATGAGATCCAAATCATGTTTTATTATTATCATTTCATACGCTAGTCTGTCCGATTTCTCTTTTGACATTTCATGTAATATAAAAAATGATCTAATTCGATTATGGAGATCTAAGAGCATTCTAAAAAAAAGAATCATAGTCTGTGCCCGATATTTTCTAATAGTTTGTGAATAAGGTCATTTCAAAATCTGCAACGACTAGAGGAATTTGGGTATCTTTGTGATAAGAAAGAATAATAAAAAAAACTTATGAGTAAAAAGAAGATTAAAAGAGGTAAAGCCTCAACAAACAATAATAAGAGGGACGACAGAAGAGGGAAACACACCAATTCAGATTCTAGAGCACGAAGCATAGCTCAAATTCGCGGGTTAGTACTGCGTTACTTCCGCAATGACCGTAGCAATGCTCCTATTCACTACAAGCAGCTGGCGAGTAGTATTGGTGCAGAGGGCGAACTCGCGTACGAAATGGTACACGAGTCCATGGACCAACTGGTCCGCGAGAGAATTCTTGCTAATGGCAAGCAAGAGGGAACCTTCCGCTATAACTCACCTAAAAAAATGTTGGAGGGAGTCATCAAGCGTAAGTCAGGGAGAGGGGATAACCTCTTTTTCCCAGATGATGGTGGTGACCCCATTCGCGTAGCAGAGCGAAATACCAATAACGCTATGGATGGCGACCGAGTGGTCTTACACCGACTCGCTACTCGTCGAGGTCAAGATGCAGAGGGAGAGGTGATAGATATTCTAGAGCGTGCGGAGTCAAACTTTGTCGGGGTACTATCCGTTCGCAAGGATGTCTGTTTCTTACTAACCGAAAGCAGAAAACTAGCTAATGACATCTTCATCCCTCAGAATAAGATGAATGGGGGTAAGGATGGAGACAAGGTCATTGTCCGAGTGACAGCATGGCCAGAGCGTGCGAAGAATCCCGAAGGCGAGGTGCTGGCTGTGATTGGAAAGCCTGGCGATAATGATACCGAGATGCACGCTATCTTGGCGGAATTCGGCCTTCCGTACCAATATCCAGAGGAGGTAGAGGCTTATGCCAATCAATTGTCCCCTGACATGGCATACGATGAAAGCTATCAAAGAGAGGATTTCCGTAAGGTCCCCACTCTAACGATAGACCCTGATGATGCAAAGGACTTTGATGACGCCCTATCATACCGAAAAATCAGCGACAATAAGGTAGAGGTAGGAGTTCATATCGCTGATGTAACTGCCTATGTATTACCTGACGACATTATCGATAAGGAAGCTGCTGAGAGGGCTACCAGTGTTTACTTAGTGGACCGAACCATCCCTATGCTTCCTGAGCGTCTCTGTAATGACTTATGTTCACTCAAACCTGATGTAGACCGTCCTGCCTACTCCGTGATATTTGAAATGAATCACGAGGGTAAGGTGCTGAAGCATAGAATTACTCGCACCATTATCCATAGCGATAGACGACTGACATACGATCAAGCTCAAGCCCTTATTGATGGTAAAGATGGAGCAATGAAGGATGAGGTACTGGGCTTGCAACGACTAGCAGAGAAGTTGAGAGCGAAGAGAATGGCAGATGGGGCTATCGCTTTTGAGAGCGAAGAGCTCGCATTTAAGTTGGACGAAAAAGGGAAGCCTCTTGATGTCTATGTCAAGCAGACGCTAGAATCTAATAAACTGGTGGAAGAATTTATGCTCCTCGCGAATAGATCTGTGGCTTCCTTCATTCACCACCTACGTGATGAAAAGAATCCACCGACCTTTGTTTACCGTGTCCACGACCGCCCAGATGAAGAGAAATTGGCTACTCTAAAAGAGTTTGTAGGAAGACTGGGCTATCGCCTGAATATCACTGGGACACCTCAGATGCTGGCACAGAGTATTAACAAGCTTCTGGAGGATGTAAAAGGTAAGCCAGAACAAGACCTGATAGAGACACTGACAGTACGTAGCATGTCTAAGGCTGTTTACCAAACCGATAACATAGGTCACTATGGACTGGCATTCGAGGATTACACTCACTTTACCAGTCCCATACGTCGTCATCCCGACATGATGGTTCATAGGCTCCTCACCCACTATATGAATGGTGGCAAGAGTGTCAATAAGGCAGAGTTAGACGAGATCTGCAAGCATGACTCCAATATGGAGAAATTGGCGGCTGATGCCGACAGAGCATCAGTGAAGTATAAGCAGGTCGAGTACATGCAACAGTTCTTAGGTCAGTTCTTCGATGGTGTCATTAGTGGTGTTCAGGACTTTGGGATCTTTGTTGAACTCACTGCCAATGGTTGTGAGGGACTAGTTCCTATTCGAGACATGGATGATGATTTCTATGAATTGGATGAGCGCACCTTCTCTTTGGTTGGTATCAATCACAAGAGACGTTACTCGCTTGGGGATAAAGTGACCGTGAAGATTGTAAGAGCGGACTTGGAGCGTAAACAATTGGATTTCGAGCTGGCATAAATGGCGTAAAGCAGATGAAGGACGAGGATAGAATCATAGAGGGGCTAGAGGAGTTTGATATTCGTGGCGTAGAGCAGGGCACAACCGTTGTACCTGAGAGCGATGCCTCCGTTTCAGACAAAGACAATGCCCTACGTCCCATCGCCTTTGAGGACTTCAAGGGACAGGATCAGGTGGTCAGCAATCTGGAGATCTTTGTGAAGGCAGCGAAACTCAGAGGTGAGTCACTTGATCATGTCTTATTGCATGGACCTCCCGGTTTGGGGAAGACCACTTTATCCCAAATCATAGCGAACGAACTTGGCGTGAATATCAAGGTCACTTCGGGTCCTGTATTGGACAAGCCGGGAGACCTTGCAGGTGTACTCACCTCCCTAGAGCGTAATGATGTGCTTTTCATAGATGAGATACACCGTATGCCACCTGTCGTGGAAGAGTATCTGTACTCTGCCATGGAGGACTTTCGCATAGATATCATGATAGACAAAGGGCCTGGAGCAAGGAGTATCCAGATAGAGCTGGAGCCTTTCACCTTGATTGGTGCGACCACTAGAAGTGGACTTCTGACAGCACCTCTACGAGACCGATTTGGGATCAATATGCACTTGGAGTATTATGATACGGACACCCTTAGAGGCATCATTCTAAGGAGTGCGGAGATCCTCGGGACCATGTGTGATGAGCAAGCAGCACAGGAGATAGCCTTCCGTAGTCGATGCACCCCCCGTGTTGCGAATGCCCTCCTACGACGAGTGAGGGATTACGCACAGGTCAAAGGTTCTGGACGAATCAATCTAGAGATTGCTACCTACGCACTAGAGGCCTTGAATATTGATAAGCACGGGCTAGACCAGATTGACCACAAGATACTGACAGCCATTATGGATAAGTTTGATGGCGGACCTGTGGGCATCAGTACTATAGCGACAGCTATAGGCGAGGATTCTGGTACCGTGGAAGAGGTCTATGAGCCATTCCTTATTAAAGAAGGCTTTATGAAGCGAACGCCTCGAGGACGAGAAGTAACCCGTCTGGCCTACGAACATTTTGGAAGGGACTTTCACATCAAACCCCTCCATAAAGATCTTTTTAGTGACATAGATTAAGGTAAGGAAATGGCAGGTGGTGGCATGCGAGGACTGATGAAGGATACCGTAATATACGGTGCTACCAATATCATCAGTAAATTTCTTAATTGGCTACTAGCACCCTTTTATATTAGGGTGCTGGCAAATAGTGCTGAATACGGGATCGTTACAAACCTATATGCATGGGTGAGTGTCGTCCTGGTGGTTCTCACTCTAGGGCTAGAGACGGGATTATTCCGTTTCATCAATACCGCAAAGGAGCCTAATAAGGTTTATGCGACATGCCTTAAGATTTTATCCGTCTCTGTAGGCTTATTTTTCATAGCTGGGCAGTTGGGCGTTGGCGAGATATCGAGTTGGCTAGGTTATCCTAATCATCCAGAATTTGTAGGGATATTCATTGCTATTGTGAGTATGGATGCTCTACTTTCGCTCCCCTTTGCCTATTTACGATATGAACGAAGACCATTAAGGTTTGCCTTTTATAAGTTCCTATTCATAGGACTAAATATTATCCTCAACCTCTTCTTCCTAGTCTTCTGTCCCTACCTTGAAGCACAGGGCATCGTATTACCACGTTGGATCTATCGTCCAGACTATGGAGTGGGATACATCTTTATCTCTAATCTCATTGCTACCGGTACAGAGTTGCTATTCATGCTTCCGGTGATTAAGCCTGGACTCAAAGGGTTTGATCGCTCCTTGGTACCACGCTTAGCTAAATATTGTCTCCCACTGGTACTCTTAGGCTTAGCAGGTATTCTGAATAAGATGGCTGGCCAAATCATGCTCCCTATGCTTTATGAAGACCGCCTGGAAGGGATGACACAGCTAGGTATCTATGGAGGTAATCTGAAGATTGCTGTAGTCATGGTGATGTTTATGCAGGCCTTTCGCTTTGCTTATGATCCCTTTGTCTTCAGTAAGATGAAAGAGGACGATGCCGGAAATGCATACCGAGTAGCGATGAATTACTTCGTCTTCTTTGGGACACTAATCTTTCTTGGCGTGATGTATGGGATGGATATATTTAAGCACATCGTAGCACCGGACTACTATGTAGGGCTGAGTGTGGTGCCTGTGGTGATGGCATCCGAGATTCTCTTTGGCATCTATTACAATCTCTCCATCTGGTATAAGATCAGTGACCGTACTCATTACGGAGCAATCTTTAGTGTCATCGGTCTAGTTGTGACCTTCTTAATCATTGTACTTGGAGTGCCACGATATGGGATCATTGCATGTGCTTGGAGTGCGTTTGCCTGTAATGGAGTGATGCTTTTACTCAGTTACTTCTTCGGGCAGAGGATTTATCCCATTCATTACGATACCGGGAAGCTCATAGGAATGCTACTACTGACCACCATATTTTACTTTGTAGGGATGAAGATATCCCCTCAAGAACTTTGGCTAAAACTAACATTGAGAGGAGGGCTATTTATACTCTATTCCTGGGTGATTATTCATTTTGCCACACCTGAATTAAGGGCTCTCATTACTCGATTCGTAACACGCAAGTAAGTGAACACTGCAAAAATGACGAATAAAGTGTATATTTGGAAAGAAAATAGAATTGATCAAAATCATTGAGCGCGTATGAAAACATTCTGGACAATACCTTTAGTGATGCTTCTCTTCCTTGTCTCCTGCAGTGACAAGAGTAATGAAGAGCAACTTTTCCCTGCAAGTATCATAAGACAGGCAGAAAAAGACCTAATGGAGAAAAGTGAATACCTAACAGGTGATAACTCTATTTGGGAATTGACCAGGCAGCCAGATATACCTGATAATGAACAGTCTGCTCTGACGTGGATCTATGCCTACTCATGGACTCCAGACATCTTCGATCATACGGTGGACTATCACTTAAAAAACATTCAGATCGCCCTTCAAGCACGAAATGAAATGCCTTGGGGTAAGTCTGTACCAGCAGATCAGTGGAGACACTTCGTACTTCCTTTAAGGATCAATAACGAAACCCTCGATGACTTCCGAACAGCCTATTACGAGGAGCTGAGGGATCTAGTGCAAGGGATGACCATGGAAGAGGCCGTTCTTGAGATCAACCACTGGGCTCACCAGCATATCACCTATGCACCGAGTGACGGTCGTACATCCTCTCCTATGGCAACCATGCGTAACGCTCTTGGTCGGTGCGGTGAACAGAGCACCTTAATGGCTGCTGCTTTACGTACAGTATGTATCCCAGCCCGCCAAGTTTATACACCTCGCTGGGCTCACACGGACGATAATCACGCGTGGGTCGAAGCGTGGGTCGATGGAGAATGGAAGTATCTAGGTGCTAGCGAACCAGCTCCTGTCTTAAATAATGCATGGTTTGATGGGCCTGTACTGAGAGCGATGCTTCTTCATACCAAAGCGTTTGGACCTTACTCAGGACCAGAAGAGTGGCTTGGAGAAAACTATGTTAATACGGAGCTTAATGTGAGTGAGAATTACATCCCCACAGCACAAGCGAAGGTGCAAGTGAAAGATCAAAATGGCAATCCAATGTCGGGGGTAACCGTAACATTCCGACTCTATAACTATGCCGAGTTGTACCCTCTCGTGACACGCACTACGAATAAGCTGGGCGAAGCCTCAGTGAAAGTGGGATATGGTGACGTAATGGCAGTTGCGAGTAAGGGGGATGACCTTATGGCGATAGGCCAAATCTCGGTAAAAGAGGGAGGAACTACCTTAGAGATGGTGCTCCGTCCTTATAGTGACCTGCCCGAAGAGCAGCATTTTCGCATTGTACCTCCAGTCGCACGTGTGCCTAAACTGGAGATATCCGAAGAGATGACCACTACTTGCAATGCTCGGATAGAAGAGAATAATAAGACTCGCCACGCCTATACCGATACGTTTCCGACTGAAGCCGAGGCGGAAGCGTTGGCAGATCGCCTAGAGCTTAAGGGAAAGATAAGAAGCGAACTCATCCGCTTATTCCCAATGGCTCGAGGATATCATAAGTCGATTGAAGATTTCCTTATGAATGCTAAGGATAAAGGTAAGGCCAATGAGGCGGTATTACTCATAGCAAGTCTGATGGAAAAGGATCTTCACGACGTGGATATTGAAGCTCTCCAGCAAGCACTATCCCGTGACCTCACGACTAATGAATGGCAGGACCCTAGGATCATATCACCTAGAGTGATGCTTGAGCATATATACCAGGCCGAACCAACACTTAAAGAGGCCTTAACCCAAATCAGTAATCGAACCAAAGATTGGGACAAACTCAATAGACTAGAGCGAGCAAATGTCATTGCCCAAGCTATTGGGACCAAGGTTGATGAACGCTATAACCCTAATAAGTTACCGATCAATCCAGCGAATGTCTATAAGTATGGCATTGGAGATAGTCGTAGCTTAACCATCTTATTGGTACGACTACTGAGGACAGCTCACATCCCCGCAGAGTATGACGCCGCTAACTCAGTAGTGCGTATCTGGGACGAAAGAGAGAAGTCACACATCATCCCATTCTTAGAAGAGAAAGAGGACGAAGAAGAGCCTAAAATATCTGCTGAATGCGAACTTAAGCTTAGCTATAAGCCTGCAGGGTATCTCAAGCAACCTAAGTATTTTACACACTTCACAGTCGGATACATAGATAAGGGACAGCTAAAGACATACGAATTTGAATACGACCAGCCTTTCGATGCGATTAATGGAGAGAAGTTGGTTTATCCAAATAACTATACCATGACTGGTGTTCGCCTTGCAGATGGGTCTGTCCTGATGCGTATGGCAAAGCTAGAATGTGGCAAGGCCTCACCACTTGTCTTTGATCAAGATGAGGACGCAGCTAGTGTGATCGGAAGCTTGAACGCGGAATCAACTTATTATGATCTTAAGAGTGAGACGGAAAAGCCTATCATCCAAACGACTGGAAGAGGTTTTTACATCCTCGTTCTTGGCAGGAATCATCACGAACCTACAGATCATATCCTACGTGATATTCATAAGATAGCTAACGAAGATGGGGGCTTGCCATTACCAACTATCGTACTGACAGCTGACAACACAGCTCCTACTGACGAGCTACAGGCACTACTACCAAATGCTGTATGGGGTGAAGACAAAAATAATATAGCAGCTCAGGTCATCGCTGGTTGTCAGCTCCCCGCCATGGTGGATATGCCTCTCGTAGTGATTGCCGATACATTTAATAGAGTAGTCTTTGTATCTCAAGGCTATACCATCGGTATCGGAGATAGATTACAGCACGTGATTGCACAGGTAAAAAACTAATAGGACGATGGCTAAAGGGAGCGAAAGCAAACTAACACAGAAACTTTCTCAGAACCTCTCGACATGGCAGATTCAGCTAATGCAGATGGTAGCTCTACCACATGCAGAGCTGGCAGAACGGATCAAGCAAGAGCTCATAGAGAATCCTGCATTAGAGGAGGGCCCCGCTGATCATCAGGACCAGGAAGAGAATACTTACGAAGCAGAGCTTGGAGAGACTAAGACTGCCGCGGAGATAGACATGGATAACTACATGGATCCTGATGAAGTCCCTGATGCTACACTCAAGAGGTATAATAGCGAAAAGAAAGCCGCCTTCGAAATCCCCTTCTCTGAGGACCCTACTCTTCTAGAGCAATTAGAGGAGCAACTCCTGATGTCCTCCTTATCACATGAGGATCAGAAGATTGCCAGATTCATCATTGGCAGCCTTGATGATGACGGATACTTACGTCGAAGTCTCGAAGGATTAGTCGATGACTTAGCCATCTACCAAGGGGTTTACATAGAAGTACAAGACCTAGAGCGAATACTCAAAGTCATACAGACACTCGATCCCCCAGGAGTAGCAGCACGCTCCCTGCAGGAATGTTTACTCATTCAGCTCAAGAGATGCACCACATCGCCTATTAGAGATCTAGCTATCCGTATTACCTCTGAGCTATTTGACCTGTTTAGCAAAAAGCAATTCAACAAACTTCAAGAGGTCACAGGGGCAACAGATGAAGAGCTGAAGGAAGCCAGTGCCATGATTACAAGTCTTAATCCTACTCCTGGCCTAGATTACACTAGCAAGCTGGAGGATACCTTTATGACGGTCATCCCAGACTTCCAGGTCACAGAATCACAGGGCGATCTCGTTGTCACCCTCCTATCTGGCGATATCCCAGAGGTTCGTATCAGCAAAAGCTTTGAGGAACAGATGCAGGAATACACAGGAGACCTACGCAAGCTCTCTGGGGATCAAAAGGATGCAGGACGTTTCATCAAACAAAAAATTGACGATGCCCGCTGGTTTGTTGAGATGATCAAACAGCGAAATAACACCCTCATCAGCACCATGCTTGCGATCGTGGATTACCAGAGAGACTACTTCCTCACAGGCGATATCCACCTGCTCCGTCCTATGATTCTAAAGGACATCGCCGAGATGACCAATTATGATATCAGTACCATCAGCCGAGTAACCTCGACCAAATATGTACAGACCGATTTCGGCCTCTTTCCCCTAAAGCACTTCTTCAGCGAAGGGACGATGAGAGATGACGGGACCGAGATGTCCACCCGAACCGTAAAGGAGCTATTGGCAGATATTATTGCAGGAGAAGATAAGCGCCATCCCCTTTCAGACGAAGAGTTACGAAACAAGATGAAAGAGCACGGATATAATGTTGCGAGGCGTACGGTCGCTAAATACAGGGACATGATGAATATCCCTATTGCAAGACTCAGAAAAGAGTTGTAACTTTGTTGCGGACAATCTCCTTAAGAATGGTAATAAAATTCATTAGGGAGGCTGTTCTTGTCAAAACCAAAACGAGAAAACTTTTTACTAACTAAAAATTATAAGATTATGAACTTTCCAGAAAATCTAAAGTACACAAGGGATCATGAGTGGCTACTTATCGAAGGCGATAAAGTCACTATCGGGATTACAGACTTTGCTCAAAGCGAGCTAGGCGAAATCGTATATGTAGATGTTGATACTGAAGGAGAAGAGATCGATGCAGAGTCTGCATTCGGATCTATCGAAGCAGTAAAGACAGTATCAGACCTTATTTCACCTGTAGCAATTACTGTAGATGAGCTGAATGAAGCGCTTGAAGATGAGCCAGAGCTTGTTAATAACGACCCTTATGGCGAAGGCTGGATTATCAAAGCTACACTTGCAGACCCATCTAACATGGACGGCTTGTTGTCAGCTGACGAATACAAAGCTCTAATTAAGAAATAAGAACCTTATAAAAAAGAGGAGAGACAAAAATGTCGCTCAAACCAGTAGTAAGCATTATCATGGGAAGTACAAGTGACCTCCCAGTAATGCAAAAATGTATAGATATCTTTGAGCAGATGGAGGTGCCATACGAAGTGCACGCTCTATCTGCACATCGGACACCCTCCGAAGTTGAGGGATTTGCCCGTAATGCAGCTTCACGTGGAATACGTGTCATCATTGCTGCTGCAGGGATGGCTGCACACCTTCCTGGTGTCATAGCAGCAATGACTACTCTTCCAGTTATCGGAGTTCCCATAAAGTCTACCCTTGAGGGGATGGATGCCCTATTGGCTATCGTACAAATGCCTCCAGGTGTACCAGTCGCCACTGTTGGTATTAATGCTGCTATGAATGCAGGATTATTAGCAGTGCAGATTTTAGCAACATCTGATGAAGATTTGGCTGAAAAATTTTCTTCATACAAGGAGGGCTTGAAGCAAAAGATTGTATCGGCTAATCAAGATTTGAGCCGTCTTGAAGGACTTAACTTCAAAACAAACTAAACTTATAACAAAAGAATTCGTTCACAGACGATCTGCATTATTAGCATCGACGGTGAACTTGAATATTATTTCACATATTACATTTATTATTAGATCATGAAGAAAGTATTTTATTTAGCAGTGGCAACTATTTTTGCCCTTTCATTTGCATCATGCAAATCAGACAAATCTCAGAAGAACGAGGAAGGTAGTGTTGAAACTACTCTAGAGGAAGCAGCAAACAATGTATCTGAAGCTATCTCTGACCTTTCTGACGAAGCAAAAGCTAAGTTTGAAGAACTTGGTGAAGGTTTCTTCGGTACTTACGTAGCTACTCTACCAGGTGCAGACAATGCAGGCTTCGAGACTACCCTCGAAATCAATTCAGACTTGACTTACAACTGGTCACAAAACGTTGTTGGCGTTGAGGATGTAGCTACAGACGAAGGTAAGGTAACCGACATTAACTCTGATCTTGTATTGACACTCGTTTCAAACAACGGTGAGACTCAACTTTACAAGGTTATCGATGGCAATAAGCTTCTTATGCTTAACGAAGACGGTTCTGAGCCAGCAGCTGAAACACGTGAATTCTATATCTTTACTCGTAAGTAATAGATAAATCACATAGAAAAAAGAGGTGGTAATCAAATATTTGATTACCACCTCTTTTCTATTTATTACGGTCCTATTTACCAGCATTGAATAAAAACCATTTCTAGAGGCTTCCTACTGCCTCCCTTAAAGCTTCAATCATCAAGCACGGTTAATATTATCCCTCCCATATCTCCGCCGAGCATATAGTATATTTGAGCCACAATATACATTTCATCCTCGAAAAAAAAGATTAAACCATCTCTAAGATAATACCAGCGACCCGCTTAATGTCATCATCAGTAAGCGTAGATCCCGAAGGCAAACAAAGACCGTCACCAAACAACCGCTCAGATGTACCATCTCCATAATAGGGAGCATCTGCAAAAACAGGTTGTAGATGCATTGGTTTCCATAACGGACGGGTCTCGATATTCTCCTCTTCCATACGTAACCGTACATCTTCTCGTGAAAAGCCGGCCTTCTCAGGATCGATCACGATACTTGTCAGCCAGTAGTTGGAGTCGAAGTCGCTACTAGGATTAGTCTGGAAGGATAATCCAGGCACATCCTTTAACAATGCTCTATACAGGTTATTTATCTCTCTCCGTCTAGCAACATGCTGCTCTAGGACTAACATCTGGCCTCTACCTATCCCAGCACTCACATTACTCAGACGATAATTATACCCAATATGAGAGTGCTGATAGTGTGGTGCTTGATCACGAGATTGTGTAGCATAGAACATTACACGCTTTGCCGCTTGCTCTGTAGGACAAATCAAAGCACCACCCCCAGAAGTAGTAATAATCTTATTACCATTGAATGATAGTGCTGCATAATCACCGAAAGTACCACAAGCCCTTCCCTTGTATCTAGAGCCAAGTGCCTCAGCAGCATCCTCCAGTACAGGGATTCCATATCGATTTGCTATTTCCAGGATATCATCCATCTTAGCTGGCATACCATACAGATGCACTGGGATAATCGCCTTAGGCTTCTTTCCTGTTTTTGCTATTCGATCCTTAATAGCCTCCTCCAAAAGAACGGGCGACATATTCCAAGTATCCTCTTCACTGTCTATAAAGATAGGAGTTGCCCCCTGATATACGATCGGATTGGCACTTGCAGAGAAGGTAAAGCTCTGACAAATCACTTCATCACCAGCTGTGACACCCAACTGTACCAGTCCCAAATGGAGGGCAGCTGTACCAGCACTAAGAGCCACAACAGAGCCATTCCAGCCCCCGTTCCCCCTAAAGGGGGCATCTTCTGTAGCTCCCCCTTTAGAGGGATGCGTGGCTTGTGAGGCTCTCAAGTTCTCTGTTATAGTATCAAACACATAATTAGTATTTCCAATGACCTCTTCATTGGTAAAGCGGATAATTCTATACCCTTGTTTCTTGAGCCACTCCTCTCTTATTTTGTCATCTTTTTGTTGAGTTGGATTATTATGATATCCACCATCAATCTCCACAATTAACATTTTATCCAAACATACAAAATCAACGATAAACTGACCAATAATATGCTGACGACGAAATTTATTTCCCTCCAACTTATGCCCTGACATAAGCCCCCACATGATACCCTCCGCTTCAGTTGGGTTATTTCTATTGTGTTCAGCCCTCCTTTTTAACTCTTCATAATACGCTGGATCAGCCGAGTTTAATACAGAGCCCCCGTTCCCCCTAAAGGGGGCCTTTTCTGTAGCTCCCCCTTTAGGGGGTTGGGGGGCTTCTAAATATTGCTTCAGATCTGCCTCAAAGCCATTCACATTAGGGCCCAATGGCACCACAAAGTTATCATCAAACGCCTGCTGAATAAATCTCTGCTCCTCCCCACCCATGTGGGCTAATGACAGCCATATCCTTTCTTCCTTCATAATAATAATAGTTTTTCAATGAAACTTAATTGGTTTTGCAGGGACCCCGACCGCGGTACAATTGTCAGGCAAAGATTTTGTAACTACCGCTCCAGAACCAACTATAGTACTTTTACCAATCTCTAATTGATTGATTATTTTAGCACCAGTACCAACATATACTCCTTCTCTTATAATAACTTCACCCGATATGTTTACTGTTGGCATAAAAGAGCAAAATGACTCAATGATAGTGTCGTGGCCAACAGTACATGATAGATTGAGAATAACAAAATCATTAATTTTTATGTTTACCGTTAAAATCGTTCCTGCACATATAATACACCCTTTCCCAATCGATAATACTTCCTTGGGAGCATGTATAACTGATGGGTGAACCAATGTTGGATAAGATATTTTTTCATTAGTAATCTGTTCTATTACTTTTCTTTTCACTTGAGGACTTCCAATAGCAACAACAATTGACAAGTCTTCTTCATAAGTATTAATCTCATGCATTCCTCCCAAAATGGGGTAAGAATTTATTAGTTGCCCCTTCTCTTTTCCGTCATCAAAGTAACCTATAAATTCATACTGATGATGGCTAGCATTTATATCTTCAATTAGCCAAGCCACCTCACGTCCAAAACCTCCGGCACCATATATAGCAATTTTTTTCATTTAATCAGACATATTATTACCTTTAAACATCTCCATAGTTGCACTTGAAGCAGAGTTTATTCCTTCCCTTTTAAATATCTTGACAATAGTCTTTATTACTATTTTCAAATCTAAAGCTAATGAGATATTTTCTACATACCAAACATCGTATTCAAACTTCTGTTGCCAACTGATCGCATTACGCCCATTCACCTGTGCCCATCCTGTAATACCAGGTCTAACATTATGCCTTTTTCTTTGGTGTTCACTATATAGAGGTAGATATTGGACTAGCAAGGGTCTAGGACCGATAAAGGACATATCTCCCTTTAGAACATTCCATAGTTGTGGCAGCTCATCAATTGATGTTTTTCGAACAAAACGACCAACCCTAGTCAAGCGTTCTGCATCAGGGAGTAACTCATCATTATCATCTCGCTCATCCGTCATACTTTTGAACTTATAGAGCTTAAATATCTTCTCATCTTTCCCTGGACGTTCTTGACAAAAAAAGGCACATGCACCTTTATTAGCAAAGTGCAACCATATAGTTACAATTATAAGAAGAGGAGACAAAAGAATAAGTAAAAGCAATGCCCCTACTACATCAAAAAATCGCTTAAAAAAAATTCTATACATATTTTCGATTATAATTTCTTTCTATCGAGAATTTTTGCTTCTTCCTTTCTATACATTTCCAAAGTCGCTTTCCATACATCTTCTCTTTTAAATCTAGAAGCAATTAATGTCCGAGCATTAGAGGCGTAAAACTTCACACGCCCATTCTCCTTGATAAAGGACGCCATTCCTTTCTTTAGAGCTGAAATATCCTTAGATGGAACTATAATGCCATTGAATTCATGGATAATAATTTCATTAGAACCATTAATATCTGTAACAATACTCGGCAAGCCCATTGCTCCAGCTTCCAAAACCACATTAGGAAAGCCTTCGCGATAACTCGGAAAAACTAAAGCATCTGAAACGGCTAACCATGGTCGAATATCATTCTGATATCCCACCTCTATAATATTAGGGTTTCTCTCTATCTCAGTCATCGTCTCAGGTAGCAACGGATCCAATTCTTTCTCATAACTTCCAACTAAGAGTAATTTGGCGTTTGCGTGATTAAGTTGTTTAAAGGCTGCAATCAATTCATTAATTCCTTTATCCTTCACCAATCTGCCAATAAAAACAAATACAAAATCATCACAAGAAAGCCCATATTTCCCTCTTAACTCAAGCCTTTGATCCTTGAAAATCTCAGGATTAAAATAGTCTAAATCAATTCCAGCCACATTTCCATTATGAATTAACTCCAGTGGTTTCTTAGTTATCTTGTGGTTTATGAGATCGTTCTTAACCCCATTACCCTCTGGGATAACCTTTGTTGCACACCAACAAGTAATGGCATCTGTACACATTAAGACCTTTTTTCTTAAACCTTTAGAAGTAGGAAAAACAAGGCCTGTAAAAGTATGAATACGAATAGGGACCCCAGTCAGTTTTGCAGCGATCATAGATATCAAACCAGCTTTGGGAGTCATAGAGTGTACAATACAAGGTTTTTCTTTTCTAAAAAGCCTTATCATTGCAAACAAAGACTTCAAATCTTGTAATAAAGAAATATGTCTCGCCATAACAACCTCTTCGGTACGAATACCTTCAGACTTTGAAATCTGATTTAGTTTCTCAAGCCCAGCTGCGACTGCTATTACTTTATACTCCTCATTAAGCCATCTCAACTGTCCCTTAAGAAAATTAAGAGATCCTGCAACAGTTGCAGTTCGAATAAGAATTTTACTGTTCTTCTTCATGAAATTATATTATTTTCTTAAGCTGTTCATAAATGGTGGGCAATGAGTAATCAACAGCTCTCTCCCGTGACTTCTTAGCGTAATACATACGCTTCGCGTAGTTATCAGAAAGGAAATTTATCGATTTAATTAATCCTTCAACATCTCCTGTATTTACTAAAACACCAAACTTTGCTTGATAAAAACCACCTTGCGGAATAATAACATCCTCATTATCGTTCAATAACTCCAATGGTCCAGATAAACAGTTTGTTGCAATTACAGGAAGCCCTACACTCATAGCTTCCAACAATGCGTTTGGGAAACCCTCTGAATCACTTGAAAGAATAAATATGTCATCTCGAGAAATCACTCTTAACACATCATTAGTTTTCCCTGGTAGATTTACTTGACCTTCTATTTCAAGCTGTATTACCATATCTTCATAATCATTTCTTAAAGCTCCATCACCCCATATCGTCAAACTATGATGTGGCATCTGTTTTATAACGTTAAAAAGCAACATATGATTTTTAACTTTTTCAAATCTTCCAACAGTTACAATTTTAGATACTTCTTTTTTAGGATTATGTACAATTGACGTAATTTCAATAGGATTATATATAACTCTCATTGGTATTTTTATCCCAAAGTTTTTTGCCAAGTCCTTATTAATATATTCTGAATTTGAAAACAAGATATCAGCTCTATTATAAAATAACTTTAAAAGAAACCTTGAAATAATAAACCCCAGATGCGATCCTCTTTTATATTCCATTGAAGGATAGTTTCGTTCGCTAATAATAAATTTAGTTCTGGAATTAAATAAAGCTACCATGCCAGAAACTATATTTGGTCTAAAGAGAAAAGATATAGAGGCATCAATATGATTACGTTTTAAATATTGTCCATATTTTACAAATGCAATGGGGACACTAAAAAGTCTTCGTATAAAGGAATTATTATTGTTTGGAAACAAAGTAATTATTTCAACATTGTCAGGAATAGAATAATGAAAGTCATCATAAAGCAAAAACAAAGTAACTTTATAATCATCAACCAAAATAGGCAACAGAATAGATATAACTTTCTCGGCACCTCCTGCTCCCATAGACACAGAAAAGATAGATATTTTTCTCTTCATAATTTATTAAATAAGCAATTATACTTAAATAGGCGTACAGTATTTTGACATTCAGTTCTTATATATAGTTGCCTTTTCTAGAATTACTTTTAAGGATGAATATAACCATTAATACAAAAGGGAAAAACATATATTTTTGACGCATCGCGAGACCTAAGTTATACATAATTGCCGCATTGGGTATGGAAATAGACAATATAGAAAAAATAGAAAACCAATAGAAAAAAGACAATCTATCTTTTTCATATCGTAAACGTTTTCTTTCAGCACAGGATTTTATATAATAAAAAAACAGCAGAACCCAAACAGTATTCTCTAATGAAGCCAAAAAGGTTAATAAATTTCTGGCATCGAAAAAAAGTGGTCTAAATAAATAAGAAGTCCATTTCACAATAATATTTTTACCTTGCATATTCACAGTCGAACCACCCTCAGCTGTTGTTTGCTCTAGTTCCTGAAACTTTTCATTTATTGACTGGGCATCTTGAAGTGCTATAGTCTCAGAAATAGCCACATAACCAGGAATTGCTAAAACTAACATAACAAAAACAGTTAATATGCGACCTTTAAAAGAAATGATATTACCCTTAAATATCACTGTAATCAAAAATGCAAACGCAACCAAAGCAACGATATGAACTCGTACCATACTAAATAATATGACAGCGAATATACAATTAACTATTTTTTTTTGAAAAAAAACAAGATAAATTATACTACCAATTGCATACATTGCTAGAGCATCTTTTCCTAAAGCACAAGACCAAAAGTGCAGATTAGGCAGTAAAAAAAGGTAAAACAAATTAGTCCAACGTTCAGAAATTATTGACGAAGAGACTTTGAAAGTCCTAACAATCCCAATTAATCCCAAAATTGAAAATGGCCAATACAACGCAAAATAATTAAGCCCTAACAATTTATTTAAGTAGTGGACAATATATATAAGTGCTGGCGTTCCAAACCTGAAATCGACTCTCCCTAAATAATATTGACTATTAACAACACCTCTATTAAAATAACCTAGTGCATCAAAATTACCACCCTGCAAAGTCATCAAGTAGTAAAAGACAGTCATTATAGAATGTTCTACGATCATTAACACTAATACTTGGTTAACCCTCTTATTCTTAGTTTTATATCTCTCATAAAGACAAATATTTATAACTATTGCAAGCACAGGCACTAGTACATCTGCTACATTATAATAAAAAATTGGGGATGTCATTTCCTCCTATAGTTTTTTATAATAATTAATATATATTACAATAAAGAACACTTAATAACTCCAACTAATAGTCGAACGAATAATCCCAACGACATAGTCCAAAAGTTATTACAATTAGTTCAAATCAATCAACACTCGTTATTAAACTCTCTAATATCCACTCTTGAAAATCAATACTCGTTTCATGCCATTTTAGAGAAGAATCCCAATAACCTGGAGCATTCTTTATACCAGTTACTCCAAACGCATAACTCATTTCAACAATTAATGGATTATTATTATCAATCACAAAATCATATGCACAGGATTGCAATTTCAGTTTTTCCGAAACCTCTAGTGCAATTTGGACTGCATCTAGGTTTATCTCATCATAATTAAAAATTCCACTTCCCGACGCTCTAAAATCTCCGTCTACTACCATTCGTCTTTCTGCAATGGCCCTTCCATTTATCACGACAACTCGAGTATCAAATTTATTATTAGGAATAAAATCCTGGAAATAAACATATCCTTTTTCTTTTGGCATAAAAGAAATTTCATATTTCTTTGGAAATAAAAAAAGCCCTACATACTTAGCAAAATCATAAAAACTATTTCGTCCAGCTAGAAAACCTTTAAAATTTCGACCTGCCATTTTTAGAGGAGACATTTTCATACCAGAACTAAACATCTTCCGAATATATTTCTTCGCCTTTTTTTTGTTCTCTATCAAAAAGACATTTGAGCTCCCAGCCCCACCCCTTAATTTAAAAACTTTTGGATAACTCGTACTCATCGCCCAATTCAGGGCTTCAGTCTTATCATAAAAAACATAACTTGGGACAATGGGTGCTTCAATTGCTTCCAAAAGATACTTTTGAGCCACTTTATCATCAAAATGCCATCCAGTACTAAAATTTGGATAGACTTTCACTCCTGCATGCTCTAAAGCAAATAAAATCCTTTTTGCCGCCAATACATCTTTGTAATATCCATGATGGTGATGCCACAAAAGCACATCACAATCTTTTAGTTGCTTTATGATATCAGAGTCGTAACAATTGACAATTTTATAATCAATATCTCTCTCTTTACAATAAGTTATCCAACGATCAGAAAAACTGCCCTCTCTATAATGTATACCTATTTCCACTTAACTTACTTGTTGTATAAATACTATATAATTAAATTTATTATACTGGCTTTCTATGAATATTTCAGTAACCAGACTCGCTCTTTATTTTTCTCCCCGTTTTCATAACGCTAATGCCTAATATTGCTCTAGTAAGTGTAATCGTCAATGCTGCTCCAATATAGTCGAAATAATACACTAAAGGAAATGATAATAGAAAACCAAGTATTGAACTTATAAATGTTACGTTTCTTAACTTTCGCTCATGACCTAATATTATCATAAAATTAGTTCCATATATATTACTTAAAGCTAAAAAAACAAGAGAGATGGACATAATACGTAACACAGAAACAGCATTGCCAAACTCAGGTGTAAAAAACAACTTGACTAGCAGTGGAGCCAAGAGAAATAAAAAAAATGAAAATGCCAATGATAAGTAAATATTTATCTTTACGTATATATCATGCTTCTCTATCCTTCTTGTCAAAAAAGGGAAAAAAGTTCTTGATATCATAATCATAAATTTCTGAAAAATGGTAACCAGCTTATTTCCAGCATCAAGTAATCCATTTGAAACACTTCCGCCAAAAACACCTAGTAATACTATAGTAAAACTATTATAGAAGTTTGGCATAATGTTATTTATAAATACATCAGTACTATTCTTTATCGCTTTTAGTGCACCAGAAAAGGTTGGTTTTTTTAATTTCACATTCCATTTGCATAGAATTAAGTACATAGCTATTACCCCTGAAACAATATAACCAAGCGATGTAAACAGAGGTTGTAATATATAATCAGACTTTTCTTTAATAAATATAAAGACAGCCACTGTAAAAATTAACTTCGACAAAACATTAAGAATAGTGATATACTTCATTCGCTCCATTGCTTGGAAAAACCAATCTGGAAACATTATTTGTCCTGGAATAATTAGAAAGGTAATTAGAATAACGGTTCGGTTCTCACTAAACTTAGGTATCAAAAACAGAGATGCTAGCAATATCAAAAAGGATATCGCCATCAAGAGACACCTTCCCCATAAAACGTCAGAAAAAATCTCTGAAATTTTTTCTTTATCCTCTCTATTCTTAGCTACATCACGAGTAGCAGTATAATTAAATCCCCAATCTGCAATGGTTTGAAACCACATAATAATGGCTGAGGCAAATGCAATTTTGCCAAAACTATCGACTCCTATTACCCGTGCTAGATAAGGAATTGTAATTAACGGGAAGATGTAACTTGCTACCTGCAGTAGAGTAAGGTAACCAAAATTACTTAAAAGAACGGTAGCATCTTTACTACTACGAATTCTCTTTATACCTTTCCGTATCTTTTCTTTCATATGAGCCAACTTATAGTCTTGTGTCTACGCCTCGACCCAAAATCCATTTTACATCATACACGACACTTTTACTAAGAGCTATGTTTTCCCACTCTAAATCTTCATACTCTTTGTGGGCTACAGCGAGGATGACAGCATCAAATTTAGCTTCTGGGAGCTCATTGGTAATCTCAACACCGTACTCTTCTTTGGTGATAGCTGGGTCAGCCCATGGATCATGGATAGTGACTTTACAGTTGTATTCTTCAAGGGTATGTATAATATCTATCACCTTAGTATTGCGGATATCGGGACAATTCTCTTTGAAAGTAAAGCCGAGTATCAGTACATTTGAATTGAGCACTTGAATACCCTTCTTAAGCATTGCCTTAATTACTTGATCTGCTACGTACTCACCCATACTGTCATTCATACGACGTCCAGCCAAGATGATTTCTGGATTATAGCCATACCGTTGAGCACACTGAGCTAAATAGTAAGGATCGACCCCGATACAGTGACCTCCTACCAACCCTGGCTTAAAGGATAGAAAGTTCCACTTCGTACCTGCTGCCTCTAGTACATCCTGTGTGTCTATACCCATACGGTTAAAAATCTTTGCCAACTCATTCACAAAAGCAATATTAATGTCACGCTGTGAATTCTCTATCACCTTAGCCGCTTCTGCGACTTTAATCGATGGGGCTAAGTGTGTCCCAGCTGTTATTACTGAGGCATATACTTGATTGACTATTTCTCCCACCTCGGGTGTAGAACCTGAGGTTACTTTTAGAATCTTTTCAACCGTATGCTCTTTATCACCTGGATTAATGCGCTCAGGAGAGTAGCCAGCATAAAAGTCCTCATTAAGCTTAAGCCCCGAGACCTCTTCTACAACTGGGATACACTCATCCTCAGTAACACCAGGGTAAACGGTAGATTCATAAACCACAATATCACCCTTGCTAATCACTTTCCCCACGGTCTTACTCGCTCCATAGAGTGGTCCTAAATTAGGATTTTTATTTTGATCTACTGGTGTAGGAACAGCCACCACATAGAAATTACACTCACGAAGTTTATCAATCTCTGTTGTACAGATAAAACCATGCTTATCAATCGCTTCTTTGAGCAAGTTATTATCCACTTCCAAGGTAGAGTCAACACCTGTCATCAATTCATCAACTCGAGCTTGATTGAGGTCAAAGCCAATGGTTGGAAATTTAGTTGAAAATAGTCTAGCTAAGGGAAGTCCTACATACCCTAAGCCAATAACACACACTTTAATATCTTCTAATGTAAGCATATCTTATATTTTATAACCCAATAAGTTTATTTACAAATTCTCATGATACCAGCGAACCGCCTCTCTCAATCCTTCTTTCAAAGTATGACTAGGCTTATACCCTAACAGTTTCTCTGCCTTTTCGATAGAAGCTAGAGAGTGTGGAATATCACCTGCTCTATTTGGTCCATGCTTCACCTCAACATCAGCAATTGCTGGATCGTATTCTACAAGATACTCTTTCAGGTAACCCACCAATTGATTCAACGTGGTGCGATCACCTACAGCAGTATTATAGACCTCATTAACGGCATCTGGATTTTGAGTGAACAATGCTCTTTCGTTCATCTGTATCACATTGTCAATATATGTAAAGTCACGAGAAAACTCTCCAGTCCCATTGATCACTGGACTTTCGTGATTCATGAATTGCTTTACAAATAGAGGAATGACTGCCGCATAAGCCCCATTAGGATCTTGACGACGTCCAAAGACATTAAAATAGCGTAGCCCTATGGTCTCTATGCCATAAATTGAACTAAAGATCTCGGCATAAAGTTCATTAACATACTTAGTGATGGCATAGGGTGAGAGTGGCTTACCGATCTTTTCTTCAACCTTGGGCAACTCTTTAGAATCCCCATAGGTAGAGGAACTAGCGGCATATACAAAACGCTTAACACCTGCATCTCTAGCAGCAATAAGCATATTCACAAAGCCTGATATATTAACGTTATTTGTGGTAGCAGGATCTTTAATAGACCTCGGCACCGACCCTAAAGCAGCCTCATGAAGAACATAATCCATCTCTGCAACTGCACGCTCACAATCCTCAGGATGGCGTATATCTCCTTCGATTAATTCATATTGCTCAGACTTAAGGAATGGCTCTATGTTATACCTATGCCCTGTAGAAAAATTATCAAGGCATCTTACAAAGTGCCCTTTACTCAAAAAATATTCGGTGAGATTTGAACCAATAAAACCGGCACCACCGGTAATCAAGATCTTATACTTCTTATCCATCATTATCACTAAATAGCGACTGTCATTCCCTTTTAATTACAGTGCATAAATAAATACAATTGACATAGGATAAAACTCAACTTACAAGTCATCTTATTTAGAGAAGATTTTATTCCTATGTCTGCAAAAGTAACGATTTATAGCCTATAATAAAAAACATTGTCTTCTTATTAACAGAAGAGAAACAGAGTAGAATCGTGACCTACAATAGCATAGGCATGCACTTGGGTATAACTTGCTAGAGAACAGGCCCTAACATTAAAGTTTGTAAAATCAGACACCATTCATTTATTTATCCATATATTGTCTCATACATTAGATATTTATTAAAAATAAAAACTCATAACACTATGGCTTTAAGACAAAATCAAGTAGTAGTCATAACAGGGGCTGCCGGCGGTATTGGCCGGAGTTGTGCCTATGCTATGAGAGATTATAAGTTGGTAGTAACGGACTACTCTCAGGAGTTGGTCGATAAACTAGTGATGGAGCTGAAGGGCGAGGGAATAGATGCCCTGGGGTTTGCAGCTGACATCACTGATAGCAAGGCTATGGAGGAGCTGAAAAACTTGGCTCTGAGACAGGGGAACTTCAAAGCGGTTATCCATACTGCTGGTGTCAGTGGTGCCACAAAGGATCTAAGGCGTCTTTTCGACATTAACCTTAGGGCTACAGATATAGTGATTGACACCTTCCATGACATCTCTAGGAAGGATAGTGTGATCGTACTGATAGCTTCGATGATGGGACACGCTGTACCGCCAAATCCTGCCTATGATGAGGCTTTACGACACCCGAACAGTAAGGATGCGTTCTCTACCGTAGAGCCCTTCACTAATAAGAATTCTGACCTAATGTACAACTTCACTAAGCGTGGGGTATTACTGCTCTGTGAGGACAACGTGATGCGCTTTGGTAATATGGGGGCGAGGATCGTTACCATTTCTCCGGGAGTGGTCTTCTCTCCTATGGTTAAGCAGGCATGGGCTGACCATCCTGAAGCGATGGAGTCTCAGCGTCGGATGACTCCAGCAGGTCGTTATGGAGTGCCTGAAGACATTGCCGAAGTGGCAAAGTTCTTGATTAGCGATGCGGCTGAATTCATTACCGGTACCGATATTATGGTAGATGGTGGACTTTTTTCTCAAATTGCCAAAGCAAAGCAGAATGCGGCGGAAGCTAACCCGAAGGTGGAAGAAAATAAAAAGAAAAGCGAAAAGTAATTTTTCTTATAGGATATAATGGAATGAAAAAGGCTTATCCTCATGAGGGTAAGCCTTTTTACTACCCTCCGATGCCACATAGAGCGTTCGGCAAATAATCCCAGACTAGGATCACTTGCAGATTGATTAAAACGATCTAACAGTATGGGGCTCCACAAATCACCTCAGAAGATAAAACATCTCGAGCAGAAATCAAAAACTGAAGACCTCATTACGACTTGTAAGCTATTTCACTAAACGTGCATAAAAACAGAGGGAATCAGAAGTACAACAACAAGCAACATACTGATTTTCAATAGAACACACAACATATCAAAACGCAATCACGAAGACCACTTTTGGTAGTCATAAGGAGCCTAATTTCTAGTTATATGAAACAGAAATGTTTCTCATATAAAAGATTTATGTTTCCTATGAGAAGCGTTTGCGTTTCTCATAGGAAGAATTTCCAGCCCTAAAAAGGGGGTTTTTAAATAGATCTCCCATCTTTTCGTCACCGCTAGTCAACTTAAGAGCTAATCCTCCAAGGCTTCACAAAAAAAGCCCCCTCACAACATAGACGAGAAAGAGCTGTCATAGTGTTTCACAGAGCATTAGCCATATTGATATTTCCTAAAATGGCATCTGCTTAACAAGAGAACCGATGTCAAGATGTACTTATCGTCGTCTGACCATCACCTGCCCCTTACACTCGGAATCTATGGGCAGACTCTTCTAAGGTTACATGGTCATAGTGATGTGATTCTTTTGACAAAAAAGAGTATCTTTATCATACAAAACCTTTAAACAACGGGTATCATGAAAAAAGTTATAATTAAATACACATGGCTCCCCCTACTGCTCATCTTATGTAGCACGAGCGTAGAGGGATTGGCACAGAGCATTGACGTGGATATTTTCGGCAACTTGATTTACGAATCTATTGGCCGTGAATACACGGCTAAACTGGAGAAAAACATCTTTGACGACCTTATTTTTTCGGATAACAAGGGAAATGAGATCATCTTAAAAAAGAAGTATATCAAGAAGAAGTATGGTAACATCTTTGATAACCAAGAGTCTAAGATCAGCCTCTTCCGAAGAATGATTAAATTCCACCGAGGTGAAAGCGACTACAGAGCGACCTACGACATAGACATCTTCGACACCATGATTATAGAGGACAATAGGGGGCGAAAGGTGGAAATGGGTAGAGATATTTTCGGGAATGAGACCTATGATGAGGTGTTTAATGGAAAGAACTACTCCATGAGGCGTAACCTTAATGGAGATCTCGTATATATCGTAGGAGATGAGGAGGCTACTCTCCGAAAGGACATCTTTGATCATTGGATTTATGAGGATAGTCTGGGTAATGAATTCCAATTTAGCAAAAGGACTTGGGCAAGGCTGATCGATCGATTTGGCTCTGAAGAGAACATCTTCGACTATCTCGTGTACGAATTTCTACTGATGTAAGGATGCTGGCCTACAACTAAGTACAGCTCTACAACTCACAATGATAGCTAGAGGGGGGCTGTCGCAGATTTCCGTAAGAGTCTCTGATCATCGAGGAGTGCCTCAGAATAGCCGTTAAAATGAGGCTAAATAGTTGTTATATTGCATACAAAGATCCTTTTCTGGAGATAAGCAAGAATATTATCTTTATCTTTACATCCTAAAGTTGTGATAAACCGTCAAGAGAAGAAAGGATATGCAAGTGGAATTAAAAGACTTTTGTGCGAAGGCCATTAAGATCTTCAATGAAGCTATCGAAGATTACCACATCGAGAATAACATAGATGCGGAACCTAATAATAACTACGAGTTTAAGACCATAGAGTATTACCTATATCAGAAGTGCTGGATAGATACTATTCAGTGGCACATGGAGGATTTCATGCGTGACCCTGATATAGATCCTGAGGAGGCACTCCTGATGAAAAGAAAGATCGACAGAAGTAATCAGGACCGAACTGATCTGGTAGAACTTATCGACAGTTACTTCTTACAGCATTTCGCAGGAGTAACGCCGCAACCTAATGCAACCATCAACACCGAAAGTCCAGCGTGGGCTATCGATAGACTGAGCATCCTACAGCTTAAGATTTACCATATGCACGTAGAGGTAGATCGTAAGGATACTAGTGATGAGCAAGTCAGTAGCGTCAAGGCAAAAATGGCCGTCCTTGAGGAACAAAATAGGGATCTTGCTAAAGCTATCGATACTCTATTAGAGGATATCGCTATGGGTAGGAAGTACATGAAGGTCTATAAACAGATGAAGATGTATAATGACCCTAACCTTAATCCTATCCTTTACGGTAAGGAGAGGTGAAAGAGGACGCTCAAAAAAAGACCTATATCATCATACGTTTATCGGCATTGGGGGATGTGTCGATGACCCTACCATACATCTACAATATAGCCAAGGGTCACCCGCATGACTTATTCGTATTTGTGACCCAGCCATTTATGTCGGGGCTATTTCTTGAAGCTCCTAAGAATGTAGTTATTGAGAGACTGGATAAGGGCAAGGTAAGAAATATAATGCAATTGATGAGCTTTGCTCGTCAGTTGCATTTTGCATATCGTAAGGCGGTCGTGATTGACCTCCACGACGTAATACGGACTAAGAGCATACGCTCTGTGATGAAGCTTTATGGGCATAAGACCTACAGACTCAGAAAGCCAAGGATGGCGAGAAAAAAGCTGACCTCTCGCTCAAATGGCACCGTGGTACCGCCTCAGCTTTATCTACCAAAGATGACTGATCTCTACGAGCATCTAATAAGGAAGGCGGGGCTTACCTTTTGCGACCCCATCCAAACCATCATCCCAAGACAGAAAACACTAGACCGTATCACAATTGGGGTAGCACCACATGCTCAGCATAGAGGCAAAAGGATTAGCAAAGAGCAGACCATAGAGTTAATAGATGCCCTGCTCAAGACTTTTCCTAAAGGGCAGATCATCCTCTATGGTGCTCCAGGGAGTGAGACGGAGCAAAACAGAGAGATTATTCAGAGATGTGGCAGTTCTGTGGTAAGACTGACAGAGGGTAGGAGTCTAAAAGAAGAAATCGAAGAGATAGCACGACTACACTGCATGGTCAGCATGGATAGTGCTAATCAACATATAGCCGCCATGGTGGGTACACCTGTAATATCGATATGGGGTGCAACTCATCCTGCAGGAGGGTTCCTCCCATTTGGGATTGACGAAGGTCAATGCTATGGTATAGAGTTAGATTGTCGCCCCTGCTCCATATTCGGGAATAAGCCATGTCACAGGGGGGATTGGGCTTGTCTAGAGCAGATGAACATGGAGGATGTGGCTAAAAAAGTATCCATCCTCATTGGAGGAGATAAGATTATAGCTGAATGATCTTCGTTGTTAGGGTCGAGATCCTCTCTCTATTATGAGAAACAATCACCAGGGCAGACTCTTTCTGAAGCTCTGGTATCAAACAGTAAAGCTGCTCCGAAAAGGCTTCGTCCACATAGGTCGTCGGTTCGTCCATAATCAGGAGCTGAGGATGCGAGACGAGAGCACGTGCTAGGATCACCCGCTGTCTTTCTCCTCCCGAAAGTGCACCTATAGGTCGATCATACAAATGAGCAATTCCCAGACGCTCTAGTGTATTGACGGCTTCTAGGCGATCCTTTTTATTGGGTTTGAGATGTCTCTTATTCAGCGTACCACTAACCACGACATCTAATACAGATATAGGGAACTGATGGTCTAGCTTTGCCTGCTGAGGCACATAACCAATATCTAGATGCTCTAGAGGATCGCCTTCTCGGGTATAATACTGGACAGTACCAGACCTCGGCACTAATAGCCCCAGCAATGCCTTGACCAGGGTAGTCTTACCGCCTCCATTTGGACCTATAATACCAACTACATCATCAGGATAAATCTCCAAAGAGAAGTCCTTGATGATGTCAGGCTCCTGGCTATATCCTACCCGAAGATCCTTAGCTATAAGTATGGGATGAGGGGTATTCACTCAAAGGAACAAATCAATTGCTTCATCTCCTCTTTCCAATTCTCAGCAAGGGGATGAATAGTCCTTAATGGTAGCTCTAAAGCTGTTCCGATACTCTCAGCATTCTTAGTGTCAAACTCCTCCTGTATCAGGACCACCTTTGTATCCAAACGTTTTGCCTCATCCATCAGTCTGACTAAGTGTCGTGCTGTGGGTTCTAACCCATTCTCCTCAATGACCAATTGATGAAGGTTCCACTCATCGGCAAAAAGAGACAATGAAGGATGATAAATCACGAAGGCCACTTCATCCTTATCTTCAAAGGTTGCCTTAGCCAACTTTTCGATATCATTAATCTCTCCCTCTAGATGCTTATAGTTTTCCCTAAAGAGCTCCTCCTCATCTGGAAAGAGTCGGATAAGCTCCTTCAGCATCACCTCTGCCATAGCTCTAGCCCCAGTAACAGAGGTCCAGTAGTGTGGGTCGCCATGTATATGCACGTGGGCATGCTTTCCATCGTGTGAGAAAATCAAATCCTGAGGTAATAACTTCGCCTGGTCGATAACTTCAACATCCTCTGGAAGGGCCTTGACCCACTCGGTTTCAAATGGAAGGGTACCGATGGCAAAATAAGCTCTAGAATCCTCTAGCTTAGCAATCTCAGCTGGAGAGGGATCATAAACCTCGGGGTTGGTCCCAGAGGGTACTAGGACATGCACTTCAGCAAAATCACCTACAATCATCTGAAGGAAGTGCTTCTGTGGGGCTAAACTCACGGAAAGACTTACGGACGAAGTCTCCTCCTTCGCTTTACCACAGGAACTAAACAATATCACACACCATAAAAGGCAGAATACTTTTTTCATCATCTCATCTTTGATTATTATTCTCTATCCTCCAATGCTTTTCATCAATATACGGAAACTTCAAAGAGGTTATAGAGCCATAAGCTGGAACACTCACGAAGAGCTCCCCTATCTCTATAAAGCCTTGAAAGTAGCGCATGCTATTAATAACACCGCCATGACAAAAGACCGCAACTCTACGGTACCTCTCCAACTGAACACACTGGAGGAACTCCTTCAGTCTCTTAAAGAAATCCTCAACCGTCTCCCCTCTAGGTGGTATAATCTGACCTAGATGATCCAGATACAGTGAATTATTAGACTGGCCCGCAATCAGCTCGTCTATCTCTGTCCATGACTTAAGTTCCCAATCGCCAAAATTACGCTCCATCACCCTAGCATCCCTCACCGCTACTTCATCATAGCCGCAATGGATACAGAGTTTCTCAGCCCTACTGAGTGGGCTAGTAAAAATAGCATCATAATGATGGCGATGTAATGCCTCATATACGGCATCTGCTTCCTCAGTAAAAGAGTCACTCACTGGGACATCAAACTGACCGTAACAAAGGTTAGGTGTTACCTGTAACGAGGTGTGTCTAATAAAGTCTATCTGAAACATTAAAAAAATCTCCCTGCTATTATTTTAGAAATCCAGGTCATCAAACTTACTTGGTCTCTTCTTACGATAATCCTTTTTTCCCTTACGTTTCTCCTTGCTCTTCGGATTATCCATATAGTTAAGGTCTTCCTTAGAGTGCTTGCCAAATTGTTCATTAACCTTTTTGCCAGCATTCTCCTTGGTCACCTTACGGAATATCCCTTTGAGGGGAATAAGCACCTCATCTAAGGTCACTTTATCCTCGATGGTAGCTTTGTCTCCAATTGTTGCTACCTGCCCATTAACTTTTACGCGACCTTCACGTAAATGCTCCTCCGCCTCTTTGCGTGTACATTCAAAGTACTCACTAATAATACGACTTACGCGTACTTCCATGTTGTTATATAAAACTCAATTGAATGTTTGATAATAATATATCTGTCACTCTCACTTAATCATATCTATAATCATCTCCGCTGTAGCCTTTGGCGTTTCTAGCGGTTTGATGTATTTCAAGTCAAATCCCCTCCGCTCCATTCCTCTCCACCAAGTCATCTGTCGCTTCGCAAACTGATGAATCGCAATCTCTAAGCGTTGCTCCATCTCACTTCTGGAAAGCTTACCTATGACATACTCTGTCACATACCTATACTCCAACCCGTAGTAAATCAATTGCTCGGGCTCCAAATGCTCTAATAATCTTTCGACCTCCTCAATCATCCCCTCCTCTAATCTCCGCTTTAGCCTAGAGGTTATCCTCGCTCTACGCACCTCTCTATCGATATCAATACAGAAGATAGGTCCCTTAAGTGGAGCTCTCTCTTCATACTGCTCTCCGTGATGCTCAAAGTAATCAGCCACCTCTATCGCACGGATGAGTCGCCTCGGATTACTCCTGTCAGTGTCTTCATCGCGATTTTCATAGCATCCCAATCGCTCCTGTAACTCAGCTAAGGAGAGTAGATTTAACTCATCTCTCAGACGTGTATTCTGAGGCACATCAGGCATCTGATAGCCTTTAAGAGCAGCCTCTACATAAAGCCCCGTACCACCACATAATATCTTAGGCTGATCTTTTGGTAGAGCAGTATAGGCTTCATGAAAATCCTCTAGATAACGATGAAGATTGTACTTTTCACCAGCCTCACATATATCTATCATACGGTATGGTATCTCTTGCCCATCAACGACGAAGTCTTCGAGATCCTTACCAGTACCAATATCCATCCCACGATAGACCTGCCGTGAGTCTGCTCCAAACAGCACGCCGCCTAACATCTTTGTTAGATAAGCCGCTATGGGAGTCTTTCCACTAGCGGTAGGCCCTACAAGGGTGATGATGTCAATATCTTGAGATAACACTAGTACGTCAATCGTTATGCTAGGAGATTCTTAGGATAAACCCCATCATCTACCAACTTCTGAAGCTTAGCCACCACATCATCACGGTCGTCGGCATAAGTCACACCAAACCACTTTGATGGAGTATCTAAGACCTTACAGCGTGACACGCCTCTTTGTATCAAATCATTGACCACGGTAGGAATATAATATTCGCCCTTCTCTGTATGAAGGTTCTTCTCCAAAAATGTGATAAAGGCTTTCACTGAATGGTCAAAATAATCAGGTGTAAAGCCCCACATATTCATTGAGACAGGGGTGTTCTCCTCAAGGCTCTCTTTCTCACCATTTTCATTAGTGAAAACAATCTGGTCTCCTACACGAGCAATATCTGTACGCTCGGTGACCCCAGTCAGATAACTATCATTGTCAGTAGCACACACACCACGAGAAACCGTCCCACTTTCACTTAGGGTGTTCCCAACGCGGTATCCAACCATACAATATTGATCATGACTGCCCTCCATAGACTCTAATTCACGAGCTAGGACTTCGAAGCTTTCTCTCCCATAGAAATCATCCGCATTAATCACAGCAAAAGGCTCTTTGATCACATGACGCCCCATCAGAACCGCATGATTGGTACCCCATGGCTTAGTTCTACCTTCGGGACATGTAAATCCTTCGGGCAAGTCATCAACAGCCTGAAATACAATCTCCACAGGTACCATCTTCTCATACTTACTCGCTACCTTAGTACGAAAATCTTCTTCAAAATCCTTTCGAATCACAAAGACGACCTTTCCAAAACCTGCCTTTACCGCGTCATAAACAGAGTAATCCATAATCGTCTCCCCACTTGGTCCTACTCCATCTAATTGTTTTAGGCCTCCATAACGAGACCCCATACCCGCTGCAAGTACAAATAATGTTGGCTTCATAATAATATCTATAATTTTTGATTTTTGATTATTCTTTTAGAGCTTGTTTTATTCTAAGTGCTTTTGTTAATAAGCCTTCCATCCTGCTTAATGGAAGCATATTAGCCCCATCTGAGAGGGCTTTCTCTGGCTCTGGGTGCGTCTCAACGAACAGACCATCGGCACCCACCGCCACCGCTGCGTTAGCTATAGTATCAATCATCTCAGGCATCCCGCCAGTCACACCGACCTGTCTATTGGGCTGCTGTAAACTGTGGGTCACATCCATCACTACGGGAAAGCCCAAACTCTTCATCTTGGGAATAGAGCGAAAATCCACAATTAAATCACCATACCCAAATGTAGTCCCTCTCTCTGTGAGTATCACCTGTTCATTACCTGTATGAACTATCTTCTCCGCAGCAAAACGCATCGCCTCAGGGGATAGGAACTGTCCTTTCTTAATATTAACAACCTTACCTGTCCTAGCCGCTGCTACTAAGAGATCGGTCTGACGACACAAGAATGCTGGTATCTGTAGGATATCTGCATATTCAGCCGCCATTGTAGCTTCTGAGGGCTCATGAATGTCGGTAACGATGGGTACTCCAAATTGCTGACGTACCTCGCCCAAAATCTCTAATGCTTCGTGATCCCCTATCCCCATGAAGGAGTCCAATCGACTTCTATTAGCCTTACGATAACTACCCTTATACACCAGAGGAATACCCAGTTTATCGCAGATACGAACAAGTTCTTCCGCGACCTTAAGGGTAAGTTCGCGGCTCTCCACTACACAAGTGCCTGCCATCAGGAAGAAAGCATCTCCTGACATCAAGCCACGTATGACCTCTTTATCTTTTAAACTCTCAATGCTGCACATACATCTGCAGTATAGCAATTATGAGTGTAAAGATACCTATTTCTAACAATAACATCACATCATTTTAAAAGTTAACACCTTACACGGTCTCCCTCACAGTTATCTACGTATCCGAGGGCTTATTATCTAGTCCCAAAAGGGGATCTTCCACAAAGGCAATTGATTTCGATCCGAACTCAGCATTCGAGCCTTATCACACACGTCATTACGCCCCCTACATATTCAGCCCTAGAGCCATTTTATTATATCCATATTACAAGCAGTCAGCAGATATAATCACTTAGCGATGAGAATGAGGCTTCATACAACAATCAACGCCAAGACTCTAAAACGGTCACATAAAGGGTTAGAAAAAAAGAGCGTGCATCAGCTAGTGATACACGCTCCACAATCTTATTTCGTTAGAATAGTATGAAGTGCCAGCAAATAAGCTCTTTTTCCTTTTCAAACCACCATCTGGCAGTCAGAAAGCTCATCAAGACAGCTTCACACTACTCACTTAATATACCATAAGTTATTGCTCATCGCCCTCTTCCTGACTTTCATTAAGTTCACGAGGACTTTCTTCTGGCAGCACTGGAATAGGCAAAATGCTATTGCCATTGATATCCTGGAAGATCTTCAGATCAAAGACTCCTATCACCGCCATTAGGTGATCGAATATATCACTCTGGATTCTTTCATAATCTACCCACACGGTAGTGTTGGTAAAGAAATAAAGCTCGAGTGGCAAACCTGTACCTGTTGGCTGTAATTGACGAACCATACAAGTGAAATTACGATCATTAACTTCTGGATGATTTTTAAGATACTCGACAATGTACCTACGGAAAATACCAATATTGGTAAGGCCTCTCCTTGAGAAGGAATCGGCACGACCCTTCTCTACGTTATCCTTATTGATCTCATCCACAGCCTTCACTATATAGTCTCTTAACTCTGGTGCATTCTTAACGCGCTCTAATAGCTCGTTATCAGCGTACCTTATAGACTTCATATCGATATACAAGGCTCGCTTCACACGCCTACCACCAGCTTCTTGCATTGGTCGCCAGTTCTGAACAGAAGTAGAAACCAAAGTATATGGAGGAACGGTATAAACTGTCATATCAAAGCTCCTCACCTTCACAGTTGCAAGAGAAATATCTATCACATCTCCATCTACACCCTGACTGGGTACCGTAATCCAATCTCCTACTCTCACCATATCATTATTAGAGAGCTGGATACTAGCGACAAAGCCCAATATACTATCCTTGAACACCAACATCAAGACTGCAGAGAGAGCTGTCAAGCTCGTAGCAATCGTAGTCATGTTCAATGAGAAAATAATTGAGATAATAACTAGTGTCGCAATGAAGTAGGTGATCCCCTTAAAGACTTGGAATAAATTCACAAATGGGCTGTGGCGATACTTCACGCTACTCAACATACTACTGCGAAGCCCACTGAAGATATTGGCAATAAGCTGTGTGACCACAATGACGATCCACACGTTACATACAACCGTTATAATCACTCTCCAAAATGAGTTTGGTCGAGGCCATACGATTGGTAATAATGAGATCAATAGAGAGATGGCAATCACCCTAACAATCTTTGAAGAAATATTCTTCGCCGCTTTACCTGAATTTTCAAGTGCAGGTATCTTACGTAATAACTTTGGTAATAAACGAACAAAAATAAACCTAAATATAAAATCTAAAATGGCTACCGAGAGTAGCACTACAACAAATAGGATAAGAGTGTACAGAAAGGTACCCTCTTCAATACCAAAGTTTAAGTTCTCTATTAAATTAGAAATTCCATCACGAATCTCTTTCAATGGATATTTCATATCATCCAGCAACTTATCTACTGGAATCGGACGTTCCTCTATCGCTATATTCATATCTTTTTATAAGTAATGTCAAATTCTTTACTACTATTTGTGGCCTTCTCCTCACTCACCGTAGTCGTTTCCATCAATATCTGGATTGGCCTATCATAATGATCTAAAAGATATGATAGGAAGGTTTGTTCATGGAACTGAGGGCCATTTTTAACAATCGTACGGACATAATTACGACTCCTAGTACCCATCAGGTAGGTCAAAGGCATCTCGCAGCTTAAGCCCTTAATAAGCAAGTTTATATCTGGGAAAAGATGATTTTCGATATTCTTGTAGTAGGTCATCTTAAGTCTTTCATTCTCACCTCTAGAAATACTAACGATGTTGCCTTCCTCCCACTTAAAGAAGGTCTGATCTTCGCCAGTACATATCATAGATAATTCTGATCCATTCATAAAGAGGTCATCTCGACGTTCCTTTCCACCCAATAGGCGATGAATGACGGAAGTAATCATGCCAAACTCATTACGAGTATAAATAGAGAACGCCTTAAGATCGCCAGAGTCGTCGTTACTTTCAGCTACGAGTATCTTATCATCATAGTGCTCAAACTCTAAGAACTTCTGATCTATCAGCTGTCCAAGACTACCGAACTTCAGAACACGAGCATAGACACATCGCTCCTCGTCATCCCATGAAAAAGCGTACTGCTCGGACAAGACTCCATCTACTGTCACATTGATTTTATCGATTAACGGTGAGTAATTACCTAACACCTCACTCCGACGACGTTGCTTAGTCTTATACCAATAAGCTCCTACAGCGATAGCACTCCCAATATAAAACGTATTCTTTAAGCATTTTCTAAAACCCATACCTCATTTTTCTCTAAGAATTAATATACCCTTCTCTACAAATCTAATGAAATTGAAGGTAATATCAAAAGATAAATAAAATACAGGACGCCACGAAATCACTCTTTTCGAAGTCGTTTTAACACTTTATTAGGCACACCTACTTTTGCCTGGTACTCCTTGAGATAGAAAGGCTCCCAGTAAGTAACATCTTGACTGCTACCGCCTTCGACTAACACCCAAGCTCTCTTCATCATCGCTGAAGCATCTGGAACAATACCTGGCTGAAACTTCGCCTTAGGGAGCAAGTCGTGAAAGAGCTCCACAGCTTTCTCCGCTCCGGAGCCAAAGAAGTAAGCCTCCCCCTCATCACCGATAGCCTCTTTGATAGATTGCTGTACCTCTGGGTCAGTCAAGATCAAAGCTTTCACATCAGTCAGCGACATCGCCTCAGCGTCATATAGCCCAGCATACACCTCCATTCGTCGTGCATCAATCATCGGCATCAAGAGAGTTCTCCTATCAACGTCATCACACTGACTCAAAAAAGTATGAGCCAGCAGTTCGGTAGTGGTCATCGTGTATAGGGGAAGTCCTAGAGCCATACATAAACCCTTAGCATAACCTGCTACGATCCTCAGTCCTGTATAACTGCCTGGCCCTTCTGCTACCACCACAGCCACTAGCTGCCCCTCTTCAGGAAGACTAGCCAGAACCTCGTGTGCCATAGGTGCAAGTCGCTCGGACTGCTTACTTTTAGCCGATTCGAACGCACTAGACACAATGCCTAACCGCTCGGAAGCTAACGCCACCGAGCAAACTTCAGTGGAGCCATCTATCAATAAGATATACCTATCTCTTTCCATATCTGTTACTTCTTTTTAGCAGTCCGCTTACGTTTCTTTGGTCCTCCCTCTGCGTCTATATCTGCAATAATCTTACGCACTTCTGCTTCCGAAAGCTTCTCTGCATCTGTTCCTTTAGGAATCTTATAGTTCTGCTTCTTGTACTTAATATATGGCCCCCATCGTCCATTGAGTACTTCTACGAGGTCTTCCTTTGAGCCAAAGCTATTGATATGCTTTTTTCGCTCCTGCTCTTTCTTAGCATCGATAAGTGGAGCAGCTTCCTCTAACGTTATTTCGTAAGGGGAAAGCTCCTTAGGAATACTCGCGAAGAGACTACCAAAACGGACATATGGACCAAAACGACCAATATTTGCCTGCACCTCATCACCCTGATAGGTTCCTAAATCTCGTGGAAGAATAAAGAGTTTAAGAGCCTCCTCGAGAGTAATGGTTTCAATAGATAGGGTCGTAGGTATGGATGCAAACCTTGGCTTCTTACCGCCTTCATCATCAGCATCACCGATCTGAATCATCGGGCCAAAGCGACCAATCTTGGCATACACAGGTTCACCACTCTTAGGTTCTTCGCCTAATAGTCGTACACCTACCTTCATCTCGCTCTTCTCCGCAAGGACCTGTTCCACATTCTCATGAAAGAATGAATAAAAGGTCGTGATACTATCGGTCCACTCTTTTTTGCCCTCTGCTATGTCGTCAAACTCTTTCTCTACTTCAGCAGTGAAATTGTAATCCAAGACTTTAGGAAATTGATCCACTAGAAAGTCAGTCACAACAATCCCAGTATCGGTAGGGAAAAGCTTATTCTTATCGGCACCATATACCTCCTTTTTATGACGAGCTGTTACCTTATCATTCTTAAGCTTCAACTCCTGATATTGGCGTTCTTCTCCATCTACGGAACGTTTGTCAACGTACCCACGCTTTTGGATGGTCTGGATGGTCGGAGCATAAGTTGAAGGACGGCCAATACCTAGCTCTTCCAGTCTCTTAACCAAAGAGGCTTCTGTATAACGAGCTGGACGTTGTGCAAATCGTTCACGAGCAATGATTTCATTAGCCGTAATAGCTTCGCCCTCTTTCATGGCAGGAAGCAAGCCACTTTCTTCGCGTTCTTCCTCATCATCATTCCCTTCTAAGTAAACCTTCAGGAACCCATCAAACTTTACTACTTCTCCCTTAGCCTCGAACTTAGTCTTATTATCACTAAGCACCTCTACAGTGGTATTCTCCAACTCTGCATCAGCCATCTGACATGCTAAAGTACGTTTACGAATCATGTCATAGAGAGCACGCTCTTGCCTATTAGTCCCAGCTTGCTCTAACTCGAGATTCGTTGGACGAATTGCTTCGTGAGCCTCCTGTGCACCCTTACTTTTAGTATGATAGGTCCTTGCCTGTACATACTCCTTGCCGTACTCCTTTTCAATCAAAGAGCAGGCAGAAGCGACAGCCGTTTTCGATAAGTTCATCGAGTCGGTGCGCATATAGGTAATGTACCCCGCCTCATAAAGGCTCTGTGCGAGACGCATGGTCTGCCCCACCGGGATACCCATCTTTCTAGAGGCTTCTTGCTGTAAGGTGGAGGTGGTAAAAGGTGCAGCAGGGCGTCTCTTACCAGGCTTCACCTCTATATGATCAACATGATATGACGTCCCAACTAGCCCATCCAATATCTTTCTGACCTCTGTTTCTGAAGATGGACGTGAATGAAGTTCTGCGGAAAAAGTCTCTCCAGACGAGGAGACAAACTCCCCCCTCACTCTAAAGTTACTACTAGACACGTGGTTTTGGATCTCTCGCTCTCGCTCCACTATAATCCTAACCGCCACAGACTGAACTCTACCGGCAGAGAGCTGTGGCCGTACTTTACGCCAAAGGACAGGACTGAGCTCGAAGCCTACAATTCTATCAAGAACCCTTCGAGCTTGCTGGGCATCTACCATCTTCAGGTCAATACTCCTCGGATTATCAAGTGCTTTCTGCACCGCGGTAGGGGTTATCTCGTGAAAAACAATCCTGTTATTAGCGGTTTTATCCAATCCTAGCACATCAGCCAAGTGCCATGCGATAGCCTCTCCCTCGCGGTCCTCATCGGATGCGAGCCAGACCTTATCAGCCTTCTTCGCAGCAGCCCTTAACTCATTGACAACTTTCTCTTTATCCTCGGATATCTCATATTGAGGCTCGAAATTATTATCTATATCGACCCCCATGCCCTTCGTCTTCAGATCTCTAATGTGTCCATAGCTAGACAGCACCTTATATTCTTTCCCCAAAAACTTACTTATCGTCTTCGATTTAGCGGGCGACTCCACTATTAGTAGATGATTTGCCATATCATTATTGTATCATAATCGTTTTAATATGCTGCAAAAGTACACATTATTTATTTTATCGCACATAATCAGGCATTAATCAACAATAACCTGAACGGGAAGGCTATATAGAGGACCATTCATAATGATTCTCCAAATGATTCCGTTATTAATAACATTCACTCATTTAATATAACACATTATATATAGGTATATGCTGTTCTGAAAAAATCACAATGCTTTATTAAATTGAACCTAACGACCAAAGTAAGCCTACTTTCAGAAGAAGACAATTCTAAACGACAGTAGAAATTCCTCGTATAGGAAACGATGCCTCTTCTCATAGACTAAATTTATGTTTCCTATAAGAATCTTATTTCATTCTCACAGGCATCTTGGTCGGAATGATTATTATGTCACAATACAATGTTCTTTATAAATAACCTCTATTAACACTAAGAATAAATTCACAAACAAAAAACCACATATTATGAAATCTTTTTTATTTCCAACTAAATAATTCTAACCGTCATGCATCTTAAAAAAAGTACCCTTCACCTAAACGAAAGCCCTTTATTAGTGAGAAGTTAGAAAACACTTTGAAGTATCCCAAGACGCAAAAAAAATGCCGAAAAAGAAAAACATCAAAGACATTTTATATAGTTTTATATTTTTTTACTAGCTTCATCGTCTAAATTGTGTACTTTTGGAGTAGAAATATTCACGGACAGCTTTTGAACGCATCGGTTTTCAATTCTTTTGAAGACCATACATAGAAGAGGGAGGGGTATTTCTGTAAGCTTAGACTAATCCAGTTGAAGTATAAAATATATGAAAAAGAAAATTTACATTTTTAGCCTATTGTTGGGAATGCTGTCATTCATCAGTGTGCAGAACGCAGAGGCACAAAAAGTAGCAGCCAAGACCAACTTAGCCTATTGGGGTGTATTTGGCTCGCCCAATCTTGGGATAGAGTTCGCTATGGGAGACAAATTCACACTAGACCTTAATGGGGGAATGAACATGTGGAAGTTTAGCGACAATAAGAAAGCGAAGCATTGGCTCGTTCAGCCAGAGGTGAGATACTGGTTTTGTGATGTATTCAACGGACACTTTATCGGTCTACATGGACACGGCGGAGAGTTCAATATTGGCAATTGGAACATCCCAGTGGGTCGTCTAAAGACTTTCAAAGATAATCGCTACGAAGGATACTTCTATGGTGCTGGACTTAGCTATGGCTATCAGTGGGTACTAAGCCCACGATGGAACCTAGAGCTAAGCCTAGGTGGTGGCTGGGCTAGAATCCACTATCGCCAATTTGACTGTGCCGAGTGTGGTGCCTTTAAGAATGAGGGAAATTACGATTACTTCGGCATCACTAGGACTACCCTATCACTTGTTTATTTCATTAAGTAACGATATCATGATTAGAAATATAAGATACATCACCAGCATTCTCGCACTCGTAGGTATGCTGAGCATAACTGTAAGTGCTTCTGCACAGAAAAGTTATCTGGAGAAGATCGACTTTGAGCAAACTCAAGGTGTGAGGAAAGGACAACAAGTAACAATTCTTTCTAAAGTAAGGCTGGACAACGTACGTCTAGGACATCAAGACCTCATCATCTTAGTACCAAAGGTTCAATCGAATAGTGGGACTAATGAGCAGCAGCTGCCACCTATATTTATAGCGGGTTCCACTCGTGCAAAGGTTATTGAGAGAGAGTCCATCCTAAACAACGAAAGAGAGTATATGCTTCCAGAACCTGTAAGCATTACTACTCGTCATAATGGTAAGTCTCAGAGTGTACAATACACGACTCAGATCCCTTACAGCTCATGGATGGATGAAGCGACCCTCTTTTTTGAAGAGTGGGTCATCGGCTGTGCAGAGTGTGACAAGGGTAGAAGTTCAAGACTCATAACCAACCAGATTTTGGTGCCACCATATAAGCCCGATTACAAGCTCGTTTATATAGTACCTGCTGTGGAACCAGTGAAGAGACGTGCTGATAAGTATGTCGCAACAGTAGAATTCCACGTAGATAAGGATCAACTGGATCCAACCTATCGAAATAACCAGCAAGTGCTTAGCGAGATTGGCGAAAAAGTTGCTAACGTCCTCAATAATGAAGACCTTACCGTGACAGACCTTGAAATCATTGGCTATGCGTCTCCTGAAGCATCCGTAGCCTATAATAAATCACTTTCTGAACGCAGAGCCAAAGCTATTTCTGACTTCTTGGTTAATCAACATGGGGTAAGTCGAATAAAGATGATTGTATCTGGCTATGGTGAAGACTGGAAGATGACAAGGGAGGAAGTCGCGGCGTCTGATCTTGCTGACAAAGATAAGATTCTACAAATTATCGACTCTACACCTAATCCCGATGACCGAGATGCGAAGCTGAAGCAGCTATCTAATGGAGCGACGTACCAGACCTTGCTTAAGGAGATATATCCTCGCATGCGTCGTACAGAATATGCCCTATCCTACGTAGTTAGAGGCTTTGATGTGGCGGAGGCAAAGCAGATTCTCAAGACAAATCCTAAGCTTCTTAGCTTAAACGAAATGTACTTGGTCGCACAGAGCTATCCTGCTGAGAGCAAGGAATTCAAGGAGGTCTTTGATATCGCTACTAGGCTTTATCCTAATGAGCCAGTAGCCATCATCAATGCCAGTGCAGCAGACATCGAGGGTGGCAACTACCAAGCTGCCATCGACCGACTACAAAAGATTGGCAATAACCCTGACACATGGAATAACCTTGCGGTAGCCTATGCCCTTTCTGGAGACTACAAAACAGCGGAAGAGTACTTTGGCAAAGCCAACAATGCAGGGAACAGTCACGCGACACACAATATAAAAGAGCTACATAAGTTGCTCGACCAAAAGAAGGGGGATGAATCAATCTCAATGAATGATTAAGGGACACTGATTCCCAAACGATTGGGATAATAAAGATAATAACGATAATAATAACAACAATAATTTTTTATTCACTTTTAAAAGTAAACAAAATGAAAAGAATTTTTAATTTGATTCTTGCAAGTTCCGTCGCATTAGGCTTCGCAGCTTGTAACAACGACAAGGCTCCTCAGGCTGACAACTCTACTGAGGGGACAACTTATGCAGGGATGTACATCTCTGGTGAGAAGAGTATCGCACCAAGAGCTATTTCTCAAACCGATGAAGCTGGTAGAGACGCTGAAGGTAAGCTTGAAACCTTATACTTGTTGTCCACTGGTGGTGATAAGTCATGGTCTTATGTAGATTCAGAAGGGACTGATGGCGAGTTCTGGCCAACTATAACAGGTTCTAAGATTTACAAGGTTGCACCTTGGAAAACTACCGCAGGAAATCAAATTATGGCTTTGATCATCAACAAAGGAAGCGTAACATTGCCAGCAATTGCTTTAGCTGACTCCTATACTATGGGAACTGCTGCTTCAGCCAAGGACGATATTAAAAATCTTTCTACAGATGATGCATTTGTAATGACTTCTGTAAGAGCTCAAAAGACTATTGCAGATAAAAAGGATATAAATATTGTGAAGAATGGATCGACTGAAGGTGAGAACGTCTTTAAGTTTGACTTAGAGCGTGTCGTTGTTCAAGGTAAGGTAGCAAAGGGCGATGATTTAAAATCTGATACAAAAGATGGCAAGGGATCTATTAAACTTGATGACCTTACCTATGCTGCTGTAAATGGTGCTGTTCCTACTTATCTTTTTGCTAACAATGCTGGTAAACGTACGATGGGTGCTAACGGCCAATATGAAGACTTTAAATCTGCTATCGATGATTATGCTGAATTCCAAGGCGCTAAAGAAGCAGCAAATGTTATGGATAAGTTGATTCGCTTAGGAAACATAGATGAGAATAGTAATGACAATCTAGGTGGTTACGCTGCAATTAAGGTTGCTGATGATGAAGATGCTGCTAAACTTGCACGTGGTATCTATTTCCTAGAGAACTCTGTTAAGAAAGATGTCTTTAATCCAGAGAATAAGGACTTTGGTTTCTATCGTATGGCTTATGCAAAGGTGTATGCTACCTTTACTCCTAAAGTTTTATACACACTAAATGAGGATGAAACAAAGCTTATTGAAAGGACAGAAGAAATCACAGTAGGTATGACTTTCTACAAGGGTGCTGATGATGGTTTTCTTTATGACACAAAAGCTGCAGCTAAGAAGAATAACACAAAGTACTATACCTATAAAAATGGTAAATGTGCTTACCGTGCTCTTTGGAATCGTCAAATGGATGTTACAGGTAAGTTAGTTGATAATGCAGATGTTCGTCGTAACAATATTTACTTGCTAAAAATTACTGAATTCCAAGGTCTTGGTATGCCATGGGACCCATCTGACCCTAATGATCCAAACCTACCAAAGCCAGATGGTGAAGATGAGGGTGAAAACCCTGAAAACCCAGACATTGAGGAGTCTGAAACTTATATGCGTGTAGAGGCAGAGGTTATTCCTTGGAACTTGGTTACACGTGACGTAAATCTTAAGTAATCAATTTCAAAAGGGCGTTATGACTAATTATGAAATGATAGAAAAAGAGAAGGGAGTGTAATCCTCCCCAAGGGTATAGGAGCTTGAATGTGCTCCTATACCCACAAATCAAACGAATAACACCTTATAAGTATATATACATAAGGTTATAATTGAATAGCGTGCTAAAGAAATGAAGTTTTCCAATAAATTATCCCTGCTGATGCTCTTAATGATAGCATTGGGAACAGTGTCGTGTGATAAAAAGATATTTGATGATTTATCTGAGTGCCCTCAAGGTGTGATCTTCAAGTTTCACACTCAGACCCCTTGTCAGAGTGCTCCATCCTATCCCTTGGCGATCAAGGAGACTCGCATCTTTGCATTCAATGAATCGGATGTGCTCATAACAAATATGGACACAAAAGATGTGGTGCTAGATAAGGACTACCAGCTCATCACGGACTATCTCCATGTAGGCACTAGCTCATTTATAGCATGGGGAGGCGAAGACCTTAGTAAGTATGACTTCTCAGATTTCGAGGCAGGCAAGACCACTAAGAGCGAGATGATGATCTCACTTAAGCGTCAAGCCGACCAAGCCAACGCCGATATGCCACATTTATACGTTGGTACACCCATCAATGGGAATCTTACACAAAAGGACTATAGGAACCTAGGAACCCACTACGACACTGTGGACTTCCGCATGCAGCAGCTAACCAATATCGTCAGACTAACTGTTCGCGGGCTAAACCCAGCACACCAGTACTCGGTAAAGATCTTAGCAGCTAATTCTAAGTACGACCTCATGGGCGAATCCATCCAGGATACTCGCTTTACATATATATCCCCAAATTCTGAGCAGATAGAGGGTGACCTCAAAGCGGACTTCCGTCTTCTTAAGCTGGAGCATAATAAGGATATCAAGCTTATGGTCACCGACCTAACCACAGACAAAGTGATCTACAGTGCCGACTTAGTAGATGACTTAATTGCGTATCAAGGTAAGTTTGGCACTTCTCCCATCAATCTGGAATGTGAGCACAACTTTGTGGTGGTGCTAGATATCACTCCTACAGAAGAATCAGAGGATACATACATGGCTGTTAAAGCGACCATTAATCAATGGAATCTTGTCTTCAGAGATGTGGCATTATAAATGAAGAATAGATTCTGACCACGATTGAAAGAAGACAAAAAAAATATACAATGAAATTATTATCAAAAATACAACACCTCTCCTCACTAGTCATTATATTAATGGTTGCAGGTTGCTCTCAGATATACGACGAAGATAAGGTTACTTGTACGAAGGAGCAGCCCGTCTCTATCATAGCCAGTATTGATAATGCAAACGTCCGAGCTGGAGGGGCCCCCACACGTACTAATGGCAACGTTGAATCTGATGGTAATTCTGTATGGACACCTGAGGAAGTGGGTTCTTTAGATTTTGAGCGGACAATTAATCATGTTTTTCTTTTCGTTTATAAAATAGGAGAAGATAAACCACATAAGGTTTTTTTCTATCATACTGGGACTAGCCCTCTTACTGGGATTCCCAATTTAGATATTCGGCCATTGAATATTGCTTCAGGAAGCCCAACTTCCTTCACAATGGAATTGGAACTTCTATCAGGATACTATAATTTCATATTGTTGGTTAATAGTGAATCCGCCTTACGAAAAATGAAGGATGATAAAATGATTGAACATCCTGAGCAGTTAGTGGAAAAGAATATGATTCTCACCTCAGATAATCTAAAAGGTTATAATAGGAAGTATCTTCCTATGGTCGGACAGCATGAACTATATGTTCCTTACCATAGGGCGGGGAGCGGAACCGACAGATTGACACTAATCCCAGACATTAAGCTAGAACGCGTTCATGCTTGTGTAGAGTTTATCCTCGACACAGTAGACAAAGATAAACCGGGTATTTTTTTCTCTCCTATTCTAGAAGAGACAAAAGTAACTGGTCTAACGTTGTTAAATGAGCAAAACAGCTACACTGTAATGCCTTCAAAGAAAGACTATACTGTGACAGGGATCGATAGTTCAACGCCTATCCTATCTACACCACTCCCCAAAAAACCTCTTGACCCAGCTCGAGACACCGACTATACAATTGGGATACATTATCAAGCCAGTGGTTACTTGCAAAAGTTTTATAATAGACTGTTACCATACGTTTCAGATTATGATTCTCAGAAAATATATACTTATGTAGCTCCAGCTACATGGGCAACAAATCAGGAGGAATGCCTTTCAGTTAAGCTAGGTGTTCGTTTTCCTGGAGATAGTGAAGATACTTACTATCTCATCCCGCTAACTAATCCGGATGTGACTGGTGATGCCCAATTCGTGACACGTCGCAATACCATATACCGCGTCCACGCCAAGCTCAAAGGACGAGACTTATCCGTCCTCGATTACGATGTGATAGATTGGACGAACCAAGATGTAGATATTCCATGGTAATAAGTTATAGGTCGTGGTATTTCCTGATTTATTCTTAGACAGACTTAACCTTTTGATAATATAATAAACATAATACATATGTATTCTATGAAATTTAATAACTTTAAATTCACAGTAGCAGCATTAGCAGTCCTGATGATATTGCTTACAGCCGGCTGCCGTGATTCATTCTTTGACCGTCACTCAGAGCCTACCTTAGAACAAAAGTCTGAAGATGATGACGAAGAAATGACCATTACCGATGGAATCTCAATAACATTGGACTATGAGTCGCACTCGCTTAAGACACCAATGTTGCGGACAGCTCTAACCGCAATTGATGTAAATAAAGAAAGTGAACTTCGACTTAATGGCACACGAATACTGGTTTTTGACAATAATGAAAATTATCTTTATGATGCTCCAGTAATTAAAATAGAACCTAACATCAGTGCTCCATATAAGGGAAAAATCACATTACTTGCTAAGGAGGGGCAAGGGCTTACTCTTGTACTACTTTCAAATCTAACAAAAGAGGAAAAAGTAAGAATTGTTAGTGGGAAGAAATCAGATGTCCTCAAAAGTTTTAAATTTGGGATTACCAAGGATACAGACTTTGCAGAGGGAGGCCTTCCAATGTGGGGAGAACTAAATCAGCTGACCATCTCTCAAGATCAAGGAGCTCAACCTAATATAGGTAAGATAAACCTGCTACGAGCTGTGGCACGTGTTGATGTTGGACTTAATATGACCGCTAAGGGTAATACTGGTACTGATGCTGATTTTGACGAAACCTCGCAAACCTTACAATCAACCATTATTGATCCACAAAGTAAGAAAGAAATGACAGTCAAATGGGGTATTGATGAAGTTTATTTCTTTAATGCAGCTACAAAAGGACTAGTGGCACCTACCTCTGGTAAATATGCATTGGAGGATGGTAAGGCTAAAGCGAAAGAGGTATCGTTACCATCTGATCCTGGAAAGCAGGATATTACTTATACGGCACATAACAACTTACTGAAGAGAGTCATTTACGTGCCAGAGTCTGATAACCCTGAGCCATCAGCAAGCAATGGTGCTCAGACTTTACCTGGTGATCAAGCTAACTATATGAATCGTCCGTATCTCGTGGTCAAATTGAACTATACTGAGGTGGGAAGCAATGCAAAAGGTGTGACCTACTTCCGTATAGATTTTCTTAAAAAGGAGGGGGATGAGGCTACAGCAAAGTACACCTATCTGCCACTCTTGAGAAATCATCGCTACAAGGTCGATATTAAGAATATTGGAGGACTTGGATTTGAAAAGCTTGAGGATGCAAAGAAGGGTCCATCAGCCAACATTATGTATAATGTCCTCGTGTGGGATGAATCACAGATGAGCAATGTCGTGTATGACGGCCAATATATGTTGGGTGTGAAGACCGATGAATTCACTTTTTATAAGGCGAAAGGAGGTACAGTCTCAACCACTGTTCAGACATCTTGGCCTGATGGTTTTGAGGTGAAAAATCTACCTGATTGGGTTAAAGTGAAATCCATTGAATCAACTGGCTCTGATACATCAGAAACGAGTGAGAAATTAGTCACGTTTGAAGTAATTGAGGATACAAACCAAGTAAGAGAATGGCTTAATAGTGACGACCATGAAGGAACTTATATTCAAGCAGGTCGTATGCGCTGGAACCTTTCTTTTAAGCAACTTAATACGCTGGATGTTAAGATAGAGATATTTTCAGATAAAGAGTGTATAAAACCATTACAGTTTATTGAGCTTGATGAGAGAGGAGAAGCCACTCCCAACAACCCATACACGGTAGGGAAGAAGAAATTCTATGTACGAGTAAATTCTGGCTCTGTTATCTCGGATGTTGCAAATAACACAGGTGATCATTTTTTATTTTCAAGTGGAACTGCTTCTGGACAAGAGCTACCACCACTTGCCCAAGCGAAAGAGATCAGTGCAAATGTCTTTGAGTTTGAGGTGACTGCTTCACCTATGAACAATGAAGAGGATCATTTTGAACTGAAGCAAAACAAGTACATATTTACTGCTACACAGGGAGGGGAATCTGCACAAGCAGAACTTACCATTAATCAAACTGAATACAACATCGTTTTCTACGAAGATGAGGCACTAACCTCTCCCATCACTAACGAATCTGGTATTTACTTAATGGATGGGGAAAAGCACCGTTTTTATGTCAAGAGCAATATCCCATATACCCTATGGCTAGACAATCAGATCATTGACGAAGCTGCCAGAACTAGCGTTAATTCTGATGATAAAGGAAACGCTAAGTTGCCAATGGTCGTTAGTTACTTTGAAGAAGGGGCAGAGAAAAATATAAATTATGTAATAGGACAGTGGATTAAAGTCAAAGAGCAGTTATCTACGTCTAGATTAGGCTCCCCATTGGATTTTAGGGTAGCAAATGATATTAATAATCCAAAGATCATCTATGGCCATGTGAAGTGGGTAGCTGGAACTCCGCTTCCTTCGGTCGCATGGAAGTTCCCAATGTTTACGGGGAACAATAAAGACGAAGTAACAATGATTATCTCTGACTTTGTGAGTGCCACTTTTTTACCAGAGGCAAACTCATATCCTATAACCTTAGGAAAGAGCGGAGTACTCATACCACTATCTCGTATTAATAAAGCCGCGAGCTTTTACGATCTAAATTTTGACTCCCCTGAACACTTCACTGACAGTAAATACTCAGATAGTAGCGATCAAACTGCAAAACTTAATTCCAGTGAGACCTGGGAGAGCTATAAGAGGAGAAATAAACTTAACATATTGGAAGAGGATGATAAAATCTCATTGGAAGTACTTTGGACCGATGTCAAAAGTGTTACAGAGGCGGGGTCTACTAAAGAGAGAAATCCAATTCAAAAGGATGGAACTGCTCCTCTCAAACTGTTAACAACAATTAAAACGGGTGGAGAGCAATACGCATTCCTTTTGCCTGGGAAAGATGAAGATAATAATTATGGAAATCTTGTATTCGGAGTTCGTTCTTCTATTAAAGATCGAGTGGATAATAAGAGAAGCTATTCTCTTGATCCAGCAGAGGAAGGAAAGAAGGCCCTTCTTTGGAGTTTCCATATTATGTTATATAGATCTAGTCAGATTCCAGCAGATAATGGATCAAAAACGAATCCAGACAATAATTCATTAACTTATTACGATAGGAGTATTATTAGTGATTATGAAACAGTTTGGGGTTTAGATGTAGTCTCTTGGCCATATGATTTGGGAGCCTTTGAGTTACCGATAGACTGGAAGACATTGTCAGATAATGGTTTAAGGTATCAAGACTTCAATTATAGGCGTGTAGGGCTAACTTATCAATTTGGTCGAAAAGACCCATTCCCAAGATGGATTAATGCAGTAAACGCACCTACTCGGATTGTAGGGCATGACGGGAAAGAGGTCAAATTTACTTTGCGTAAAGGAGTTACGATTTCGATGAGAGAATCTATCGAAAACCCCATGGTAATGGCGGCTTCGGTTGGGGGGCACCAATGGCTTACAGAAGGCGGTAATACTTTAGATACAAACATTGGACTAGGAGGCTCTTCATCCTTTGGGTATTATGGACTCTGGGGCGGTGGTCCTGCGGTGGGTAATGAATCTACCGCAGGCCAACGTAGGGATATTATGCGTACTACTATTAAGACTGTCTTTGACCCATGTCCGTATGGTTTCGCAGTACCTACCCCAGGTTATAGTTTTACCAGAGTATTTGAAAATGAAAGCAATATGGTCCGCTTCAAGCCTAACTTTGTAGTTTGGGCAAAGGCTGGCTCCATTAAAGTATATAATACATATTCAGGTGACGAAACCAGTCTCTTTAGTATATATACAGGCAATGGAGTATCAGGTACTGGAGAAGGCTTTTGGGCTGTGAGCACCACATATCTAGCACAAGCTCACTATCCAGTGATCCTCCTCCGGTTTGGGACCAATAGGACAAATGAACGTTATCAGGCTGATGTGCATAGAAGTTCACCAATAATGGTGCGTCCATTTACGAATCGCAGAGAAGCAGATTGGAATAAATATATAACTCGATAGAGGAACCCTTCATTATGTGGACTGCTGAGCTGATCTAATTAAGATAGATGAGAAATGCCTTGACCTCGTCACTACACTATAGATGTTGTGACGAGGTCGGGGTATTTGAGAAACTCACCCAAAAAGTGGGTTCTGTGTCGTTCTTTGTAATTTATTGGTGTTCGATAAAAATCTAAATAGTTCATATTACGAATTGAATTATAGCCTATTACACCCACAATTAGAAGAGGGGGGGCACATAAAACTATTTTGATTATCAAAGTGTTAAGTATGTTTATCGGACACCAATATTTGTAATTATTGTAACTAAAAAAGTGTGTAAGTCATAAGAGTGCTATCTTTTACAATTCTCCAAAACAAAAAGAATGATACCAATGCAAGTCTGTCGAAAGTGGCTAAAACTCTTTCCCAAAACCTGAACAAAGAGACACATATTTCCACTCAACCCTTCAAAATTCACTTCAAAAAGATCTGATTAGCAATAATTAGCTATATTTGCCTCACTAAGACAAAAAACAACAAATATTATATTTAGTTATTCTGATGAAGTACCCCCTTATTACACGTAAGGTCAATTAAAATTAAAATAAAAATGAAGAAGATCGTAGAAAAATTAGCTTTCGGCCTTTTGCTCTTCTGCCTGTTTAGTGCAACACTAGGTAGTACCAAGGCTTATGCTACAGCATCTGAGATAACACAGCAAGACGATGAACGACTCATCTCTGGAGTGGTAGTAGACGCTCAAAAAGAAAAGCTACCAGGAGTTAAAATAAATGTAAAGGGCACTTCTAGAGGAGGCATCACCGATCTGGACGGGAACTTTAACCTTAGAGTTAAGCCCAACGAAAAGGTATTAATTTTCTCATTTATAGGATACAAGACTGTAGAGCTTGACATCACAAAGGGATCTATATTTGAGGTGGTCATGTACGATGACACCAAACTTCTAGATGAAATCGTTGTGACTGGGTATCAGACCATATCAAAAGAGCGTGCTACGGGGTCCTTTGCTCTTGTCAATTCGGATGATATTAAGAGTAAACTCCAGACTGACATTTTAGGACGCCTAGAAGGGCAAGTTCCTGGACTACAGAGAAATGAAAAAGGATTCAATATCCGTGGGATTTCTACTCTGAACGGAGTAGCAACACCACTCATCGTACTTGACGGACTGCCTTACGAAGGTGACATCAAAAACATCAATCCATCAACGATTACTAAAGTCACCGTCTTAAAAGACGCTGCGGCTGCATCTATCTATGGTGCTAGAGCAGCTAATGGTGTCATTGTCATAAATACTATGGATGGCTCGAGAGATGGAAAAGTACACATCAATTATGACGGTAGTATCCATTTAACAAGAAAGCCAAATTATAAGTCACTTAATCTCTTAAATACTTCTGAACTAATAGACCTTCAGTCGTCTGCATTTTACCTCAACCAACAGAATTGGAGTGAAGTAGATAAGAGGTATGCCATGAATCCTGTTGAAGAAGCCTTACTAATGCACAAAGCAGGTCTATTATCACAAGCTGATCTGGATAATAAACTTAATCATCTGAAAAGCCTGGATAATAGGGACCAACTGAATGAGTTTTTCCTACAGACAGGCATTACCCACCAACATAACGTATCTGTATCTGGTGGTAATGAGAAATACAGATATTCGGCATCCCTAAACTATATGGGAGATAGAGGAACGACACAGAAAAATAATTCTGAAAATATCGGCGTCACATTAAGAAATACGATGAACTTCCTTCCGTGGTTAACTGCCGACTTTTCCTTTAGTGGTAGCTTTGATAATTCATCCTCTCAATTCGGAGGAGGAAGCTACTTGGATTTCATCTATAACAGACCTTCATACGATATGCTATATGATGAAACTGGACACCCAGCCTATCTGAGGATGGAAAAATCTGAAGAAGAATTGAATAGACTTACCTCTATGGGGCTACTAGATGAACACTACAGTCCTGTCCTAAATAGAGATAAAGAAACCTCATCCAAAAGAACTAACTATTATAGAATACAAGCAGGGCTTAATATTAAGCTTATTGAAGACCTAGATTTGGATTTACGATTCCAAACTGAAAAAAGCTCCTACAAGTTTATTACAAACTATGCCAATGACTCATACCATGTCGCAAACATGATAAATAATGCGGCACAGTATGATGCTGAAGAGAAGCAAATAAACTATAATGTACCACTTGGTGGACAAATGGCAGAGACAAGAGGAGATACTAACGCCTTCACATTCCGACCTCAGCTCAACTTCCAAAAAGATCTTAATGATCATAGCATCACAGCACTAATGGGATTTGAGATACGTGCCACAAAGGAGACAGGGACACGGTCGTATTACATGGGTTATGATGAATATACGTTAGGATTTAAGCCAGTTAATCAATTGGATATTAGTAGAATATCTGGGACAGAGTCTCTCTCAGGCAGTTTCCTTTGGGCAGCACAGAAGGAGAACTATCTATATGATTATGATGATCGTTTTATCTCACTTTATGCCAATACCTCATATACCTTCCAAAATAAATTGAATATAACTGGAAGTATTCGCGTCGATCAATCCAACTTATTCGGAACTGACCCTAAATACCAATATAGACCGTTATGGTCACTAGGTGCTAGTTATGATATTTCTCGGGAAGAGTTTCTTGACAACGTTGACTGGCTCGATTTCCTAAAGTTGCGTTTTACCTACGGAATTGGAGGTAATATTCCGAAGAATGTGGGACCCTATCTCATACTGAATGCGCCTGAGTACAATCCATGGATAGATGATTTTGGCTCTAACATCAAATCACCCCCAAATAATAGATTACGCTGGGAAAAGACCGCAACAACTAACGTCGGTATTGACTTTGCTGTACTAAATAACAGATTAAGTGGGAGCTTCGACTTCTATAATAAGAACACCTCTGACCTACTGGCTTACAGAGATGCTGACCCTACTCTAGGGCATGAACAGTTAATGCTTAACTATGGCTCTATGTATAATAGAGGTGTAGAGCTTTCTCTAAACGGATTAATTATCAACAATGATAATTTCTCATGGAACACAATCTTTGGCTTTAGCTATAATAAAAATAAACTGATTGATGTGGACGATTCTAATAAAGAGATTCTAGGATATACCAATGGACGCACCATATCCAAAGGCTACCCTTATTCCGCAGTATTCAGTCATCGATACGCTGGACTGAGCAAAGAAACAGGTGAACCACTTTACTTCAATAAGGATGGAGAAATAGTAGATGAGATCACTGACATCGAGGACCTTGTTTACTCAGGGACCACAATTGCCCCATACTTCTCATCATTAACTAATAGCTTCAGGTTCTATAACTTTGATCTCTCCTTCATGTTCACCTATAGAGGAGGTAATGTATTAAGAAATGAAGCAGCTCCATATATGGGCTATGCTCCCTCTGTAAACGTAAATAGAGATATTCTTAATAGATGGAATAAACCGGGGGATGAATTGAACGCAAATACCACACCTGCTCTCGTGGGTAGAGCACTTGATACTATATCAGAGGTACACCCGTGGAAAACTGCAGACATTCATGTCATTAAGGGAGATTATTTTAAACTGCAAACGCTTTCTCTATCTTACAACATTGATAAGGATATATTAGCAAAACTAAATATGGAATCGATGAGTGTAACTTTCCAAGCAGACAACATTTGGATAATCCCAATCAATAAAAAGAATGTCAATCCCGAAGCTCTATCACTTGTTGGATACGGATGGGGCCAGAAAGGACTGCCCATTTCGCCCTCATTCAATGTAGGAATTTCAGCAACATTCTAAATAACACATAGTGATGAAAAATACTAAATACTATATCATAATATTCTTTACAGTCTTTACACTTGTTGGATGCAACAAATTCTTGGACAACCAGCCAAAAGGTTTCTTGATTCCCAAAACGGCAAAAGACTATGAAGCTCTTCTTAATGATGGAGATATACTTAAGTCATCAGAGACCTATCCTATATTTATGACTGACGATGCATACATCCCAGAAATGGATCAAACTGGTTTTTTACCTGGCATCAACAACATAGACAAGGTCACAAAAAATCTATACACGTTTCAGAAGGACGTTTTTGGTCAGTCAGAAATGGACGGATTTTGGAGTTACAGCTATAATAGAATCTATACTTATAATGTAATCATCCAACAAATCATGGGTGCAGACAAAGCTACTGATGCTGAAAAGAAAGCCATACAAGCTCAGGCTTACCTCGGTAGGGCGTTTGAGTATCTTAACCTCGTCAATGCCTATGCCACTCATTACGACCATAATACAGCTGATAAAGACTTAGCCGTCCCTCTAATCTTAGATGACATCATTGATCGTGAGGAGTTAAAAAGAGCTACAGTGGAGGAAGTATATGATCAAATTAAGTCTGATTTGTCTGAAGCAGTGAAGCATCTTCCTAACCGTTCCTCTCATGGGGCTTTCAGGGGTACAAAATCAACTGCACTGGGGATCCTCGCACGCATGCACTTATATAGAGAAGAGTACGAAGACGCCCTCAAATATGCCACCGCATCACTAGAAATATACGATGCTCTTCTGGATTTAAAAGAATATGAAGTCGTAAATCCACTCGGTGCTATTGGCCGTATTGATGTACCAACCCTAAACGACAATCCTGAAAACATTTATATCAAAATGCCTCCTTACGTTTACGGCGTTAGTATGACAGTATATGGTTCAAAGGACCTCATCAACCTTTATACTCCGAATGATAAACGTCTGCAACTTTTCTTTACCAATAGTCCTTTTTCCATCCCTCTTCAGGATTATTTATGGTTACCTTTCTTAGAAAGTAATATAGCCATAGCAACGCCGGAAGTATATCTTACAGCGGCTGAATGTGAAGCTCGAATAGGCTCCAAAGATAAAGCGATGGAGTATGTTAATAAGCTTAGAGATTATAGAATCGAGGGTAACACCCCACTAACCGCAACAGACAATGAGGATGCTCTGAAAATAGTGTTAGACGAAAGACGTCGTGAACTTGTATTCCAAGGTCCGTCACGACTGTTTGACCTAAAGAGGCTCAATAAGGACCCTCGATTCGCTAAGACCATCACTCGTAAAATAGATGGAAAAGAGTATAGTCTTGAACCTAACAGCCCTAATTATGTACTTCCGATACCACCTAAGGTATTACGATTTAATCCTAACATGGTTGATAATATCAGAGAATAAATTATATATATGAAAAAATTTATTTATTTTTATAGTGTATTTCTTTTAATACCAATATTTGTCGTGAGCTGCAATAAAAGCTCACAAATTGAGTCAGAGGGCATACAAATCAATGGTGTCGTTAACAACATTGAGAGTGATAGCCTATATCTCTACGACGTATATAGCGAGCACTATGGGTACCTCACCCCTCTTGCTTCATTTCCGCTTGATGAAAATAAGCAGTTCACGTACAGCAACGACACTATACGTTCAAAGCTTTATTTCATCTCTACAAATGGACAGCAAATCCCTGGACTACTTGATCAAAACGGATCCTATATTTTCCTCACTAATGGAAGGAACGAAATTGTTTTGACACAAATTGAACCAGGGGTTATAACAGGTGAAGTGACGAACTCACTCATTGATGCTCAGTATAGAGCATATAAGGAAAAGGCTTACACGCTAGGAAATAGGCATGTACTAGACTCGCTTGACGCTGAATTTTATGCAGCTAGAGATAAAGGAGATACTACTGAAATGGCTCGAATCAAAGAAGAATCTGGTCCCTACTATGATGAAGCCATGGCTAACATGGATGAGTGGATTAAGTCTCAACTTAACGATAACAAATATGAACTATTTGACCTGTATCTATACTACAGCAAAGTCTTTCAAATTACTACTTATAACTCAATAGAAGATATATCAGCAGTACGAGAGGAACTAAAAAAATATAATGAAGAAGCTCAGGCTAGTGCTTACCGTGTACTAATAGAGGAGTCACTCAAATTACAAGAGAAGTCTGCTATTGGGATCGAAGCACCTGATGTCATAGGAGAAAATCCTGAGGGGGAGAGTATTCACCTCAATGACTATAGAGGCAAGTATGTATTAATGGACTTCTGGGGATCTGGGTGCACATGGTGTAGAGCAGAAAATCCCTATTTGTCTAAGACATATAATAAATTCAAGGAAAATGACTTTACCATATTAGGGATCTCAACCGATGTAGATAAGGACGCTTGGCTTAATGCTATCAAAGAGGATCATGCGACTTGGGACCATATAATTCTAGACAAGGAACATAAATCAAAAATCCTATCTGAGTATAACATCATCGGCATTCCACAAATCATTCTTATTGACAAGGAGGGAAAAATACTAGCGAAGGGATTACGTGGAGATGATATCTATGAAACTGTAGCTGAGTACGTTTCAGAATAGATTTTAGTCTATAAGTTGTGAAGGACCTAGCTTATGATATGCTCTTATAGTATATCATCGACCTATGCTAAATAAAATATATCAGTATATTTTTTCAATTTAAATTTGTCGTATCCTAAGTACTCGCAATTCAAGGATATTGCCACTAGAAAAGGTGAATTGTTAGCATCTATACAACCGCTTTAATGAGTTATCCTTCATCGCAATAGCGATGAAGGATAATTCATTAAAAGAAATCACCTCACTTGCTTTATAACGCGATAGATATAAACATCTTTCAATTGCATTCGTGTAAGTCTCATTTTTGTTCATCTTTTGTGTTTGAAAAATTACAAAGAGAACATTCTTGGGACTTACACACTTTTTCGAGACAGTATCTACATAATAATAAAGATAAGATGTGAATCCAAAGCATAAAATTGCTAAAATTCACATTATATAAAGCTTTATACTGACTAGAATAAGTAATTTTTCACGCCCTTTTGTTGAAAAATAGGTACCTTTGAAACACTTCATATAAGAGAGCATCTGATAATGAGAAGAAGAGATGAGTATTTTCATCAATTTAGTTAATACCTTACTTCTCTCGATCATTCTCACTAATCCGTCAACTATAGGTAATAGAAACAAGACTTATAAGGATATGTATGACAGTTATCATGGCAGCCTAAAATTACAAATGCCTATTGATCCTAAGGCATCCTAATTATAATCATGCTGAAAATTGGATAAACAGAATAGATGTGGTTTAGGCTAGAAGTACATGAACTCATACAATAGAATAGAAATTAAAATAACCGATATAATGATAAACAATACACGTAATTGGCAGACTTCAATAATCTCAGCCATCCTAATCCTATTTCTTGGATGGGGAATAACCAGTTGTAAGGATGAGCTTCGTACGAATAAAGGCTTGATACCAGACTCCACAACTGATGAAATAGAGATTGAAGAGGGATGGTTTAAGGTCTCGATGAGTTTTAATGCAGCCGAGCATTTGAACCCCGCTAAAAACCTGCGGACTCTTACTCCAGCACAGGAGAATGGAATCAAGGACAAAAGCGTACGCGTATTAGTCTTTAAAAGTACTGGTACTGGTGATATATTTGACCACGAAGCTAAGGTGACAAAGATAGAACCTAATGTCTCTGATGAGAACGCATCTGGGAAGATCACCTTATTTATTAAGGATTCGGCTCCAGCATCCTATAAGTTCGTAGTCCTAGCGAATGTTCCTTTAGAGAATCCAGCCACCACTGTATTTTCAGGTATGAGTTCTGACGAGGTGCTAGCTCTTTTTACATTCAAAATGCCTAATGATAACACATGGAAAGGCGACGATCTACCGATGTGGGGAGAGCTCTCAGCCGTTGCCATTCACTCACAAGGGGCGGTGCCAAGCCTTGGGACGGTCAGCCTCATACGTGCAGTAGCTAGGATAGATATCGGGTTGAACATGACTACAGAAGGGACTGAGCAATTTAGTGAAAAGGCAAGTGGGATAACAGGTATTTCACTGACCTATGCTTATTTCTATAACATGAATGATAAGGGGTATGTAGCTCCAACGAGTACGAGCTATAGCTCTGCAGAGAAAAAAGTGACGGCTCCATCGGCCCCTACGACGGGTGTAACAACAATTGATTTCGATAAGAATAGTGAGATTAAGAATGATCTCCTACTTCGCTCTGTGTATGTCCCCGAGGCTACAAATGCGAATGCCACCACGACTGACTATATGAAGAGACCGTGTATGGTGGTGGGGTTAAAAGGAACAGTCAAGGGAAATGCTGAGAAGGTTACCTACTACCGCATAGACTTCCTCAAGAGGGAAGGAGCTGAACCCAACGCGACGTATGAGTATCTACCCCTCTTACGTAACTACCGCTATCTAGTGAACATTACCAATGTAGGCGGTCCTGGTTTTGACTCTCCAGAAGAGGCTAAGAAAGGGCCAGCTGCCAACATTATGTACAATGTAGAAGCATGGGAGGAGTCCACAATGTCCAACGTTCAGTACGATGGTCAGTACATGCTCGGTGTCAGCGATGATGACCTCACATACTATGATCGTCATGAAACACAATACATCACTGTTCGCACCTCTTGGCCAGGTGGATGGGAAGCCGCTGTTGAAAGCACAAGTAGCGATTGGTTAAAGATTGACAAGTCGAAGGGTGATAGTGGTTCTGATGTGAACTTAGGCATATCTGTGACTGATAATTCTGCTGATGATGCGACTAAAAGAGAAGGCATCATTACTATTACAGCTGGTCGCATGAGCTGGAAAGTGAAGGTTATACAACTCAATGAGAGTAAGCTTTCTTTAGGACTATTTGATGAGGATGGGGTGACCCCTATTTCTATGGTCGAGTTTCATGCTATAGGAGGAGAGAAGACGATTGTAGTTAAGTACCAGCCAAGTGATGGTCAATATGAATTGAAGAAAGTGAATGGTGATGAATTTGCGATTGAAGAAATAGGAGATAGTAATCTTATCTCAGGAGAGCGTAAGTATAAAATCACAGCTAAGCCAATGATTGACGAAACGGACCTCTTTGAGGTGATTGATAATTTTGCTCAAATTAAGGTTACAGCTGATGATGGCCGTGTATTACGACAGATACTTACTATCAATCAGACAGAATATAATATTATACCATACAAAAATAAAGTAAGTAATCAACTTGTCAATAGCCTATTGGAGGGCGAGAATGAACTATATCTAATGGATGGAAAGGATAAAAAGTTTTACATCAAGTCTAATCTCCCTTACAAGTTAGAGCTGATAGAAAACCATCCCAATGAGATATATGGAGGTGATAAAACGGAACTAATGATTAATGGTTTTGAGTCTAAAGAGTTACTAGGAAAGTTTTCGGGAGAAGAAATCACGTTTACAACATATAATGACCTTACTCAAGATCAGCAAAAGCGAATGTATGGTACAGCTAAATTTAAAATCACATCATTAGCTAAAGACAAGAAAACTGGGAAGCCTATAGTGGAGAAAGAGTTCTATGTAGATCTCGCTAGCGGTATTATTCAGCCAGAAGCTAACTGTTACCTGATGAAGCCAGGCAAAGTGGGCATCTTGATTCCAGTTTCTCGAGTGAATAGTGCCAAAAAGTTCTATGACGGCTATGCTGACCAGATGAGAGATAATCCGTCTTCATATGCCTTAGGTCGTGCCGACTGGGATAATAAAATCGCATTTCCTTCATTGGGCGAGACTGAGGAGTGGGTTGCTGAGTTGGTCTGGTCAGACATGGAGAGTGACGAGATTTTACCAGCACGACCAATAAAACCTGATGGCACAGCAGGGTTTAGAATCATTAAAAAGGTTGGTATTGGTCAGAATGCCTATATATACATACTGCCTGGTAAAACTAAGATAGGCAATGCAATTGTTCGATGTCGGGAAGCAAAAAAAAGTGGAAATACATTGTGGAGTTGGCACATCTGGGTAGTAGATGAATACCCAATGCTAAAGCATATAAATAATCCTAATAGCAACAATCTGGTTCTAGATAGAAATGTGGGTGCTAATAAAGTTGCAACAAGCTATATAGATACGACTAAAGAGAGCTACGGAATGCAGTATCAATTTGGCCGTAAAGACCCCTTTCCCATCCCTAATGATAATGGTTATAAGAGATTAGTTGATAAAAATGGAGATGAATTTACTATATACCAAGGGGCTGGTTATGTTACTATGAAAGAGACAATTATGAATCCAAATGAAATAACTTCAAACAATAATAACTGGATGTATGAAGTTGGTCGGATCAATCGTAAACTGAGAGTATGGTATGAAGTTTGGGGGGGAATCGAAGATAACACTAAAGAACAAAACGGAGCTTGGACAAAGGCATTAGAAACAAGGAAAAGTATTTTTGATCCATCCCCATACGGCTGGAAAATTCCAGCGATGGGTTTAGAAAGTAATTGGAAAACCAACATAGAAACTGGCAAACTAATTCTCCCGCTGAGCGGATATTTCGAAAATGGAGAGATTTCAAAGTTCCAAGAGAATATAACATACTATGGGTTATCTACAGTGCATTCGAGTGACATCGCACCAAGAGCAATTAAATTGGGACCTGATGGGAAAGCTGCTTCTCTTGAATTAGATAAAAAATTCAATCGATCTGGTACCGTTGTGATTCGCTCCATCTATAATCCAGAGGAAAGTGACTATAAAAAGTATCTCCCATAACTATCTGTATGAGATAATTGTATTACACACATACATGGTAAAAAGAGTCATGAGGCATATGGCCCTAGTATAAGTATATCCTACTGTGTAGATTATACTCCACAGTAGGATTTTTTCTTATCAGAAGTTAATACAACTCATTTTTTAACTCTTCAAGAAAATATTTAAAGCACCAAATTCAGGATGGAAGAACCGAAGGAGATATTATAATCAACTATTCTCATTGTCGGAGTTTCGAAGGGCTAGGAGACCTACCCTATAGCTATTCGATATTCACATTGCGACTCATTCTGAGTAGTATAATACTCGTAAGTTAATGAATCTGTACATTTGTGCCTTGTTATTAGTGGTGATATGTCCTTAGAGCTTTTATTTGGAGTGTCGTCTGTAGCTAGTAACACGGCAGACACCTATATCTCTAGTAAAATAGTTATATTTGTCGCTGAGTAATTATTAAACTAGTGATTCGATTTTTTATGACGCATATCAGGAGAATAACCCTATATGCCTTTTTGGCAATCGTAACGATGGCATTCAGTGTTGCTATCGCTCAGAATGCCGAAAGAGGCACGCATATCGTGAAGAGTGGTGAGACGTTATACAGGATTAGCAAGATGTATGACATCACTGTAGAAAAGCTATATGAACTGAATCCTGAGGCTCGAAATGGGATTAACCCAGGCCAGGTACTACAACTGCCCACTTATCAAGACGATAAGGAAGCAACATACCACATGGTAGAGGCTGGACAGACTCTATACTCTATCTCGAAAAAGTATGGTGTCACTGTTGGCGAAATTCTAAAGGTTAATTCTCAAATCAAAAGTGAGACTGAGATAGCTGCTGGGATGATCATTAAGATCCCCCCTCGTACGGATAGAGATATCAGGGTGCCGTCCAATGAGACTACCCCACCGCCTTCGGCTCGTCCTGAAAGTGACGGGATGACAGGGCTCAAACTATATACCGTACCAGCAGGTGCAACCGTCTATAGTCTACTGAAAGAGACAGGCTGGTCTGAAGCACAATTACTTCACTATAACCCTCAGATAAAAGAGGGGCTAAAGGCTGGGATGTCTATCCTAATCCCTGATATGAATATGCAGAATAATCTGGCTATTGGAGATCAAACCCCATTGCTAGACCTTCAGACAGTAGTCTTAACCCTCCCATTTGCAACAGATAACAGTCAGAGATTTAAGAAGTACTACGAGGGCTTCCTCATGGCACTCTTAGACCTAAAGAAGAGCGGAGCAAGCTTCTCAGTCCATGTGGTAGATTGTAGCGATGATAGACTACGCAGCACCATGCAGGAGTTGAAGGCATTACCACGAATTGACCTGATCATCGGTGGTGTCTCAGACCAATCTGTAAGGGAATTATCGCAGCTAGCACTTGATAAATCCGCGACATACGTGATTCCATTCACCTCACGAAACTATACTAATGCCGAGACTGGCAGTGCTGAGATCTATCAGGTCAATACCCCTCATCAATCGCTTTATGCCGAAGCGGCACAGAAGTTTGCACGTGAATATAGAGGGTATCACATCCACATCGTAAACTTTCCAAATGATGAAAAGGGCAAGGATCCATTCATTGATGTGCTGACTCAAGAGCTGAGCAGTCAGAGAATGACATACACCGAAGCGCCTCAGCAAGCCTTTGCTACACCAGAAGATGTTCTAAAGGTTTCGAATGCTTACGGAAAAGTAGTGGTCGTCCCTAATTCAGGATCCATGACAGCAGCGAATAATATCCTCTATCCTATCTCCACAGCCGCAGATAGTCTAGGGGTAACGAACGTTGTCGCCTTTGGTTATCCAGAGTGGCAGACCTATGTACGAGGTTTGGGAAAGATGATGAATGGAGCAGAAGCATCATTCTACACCACCTTTCATGTGGATCCAGATAGTAGTGAATACAAAGCCTTTGAGAGTGACTTTAGGAAATGGTATGGGCATGGACTAGGCAGTACCTTCCCTAGGTATGGACTCCTAGGATATGATACAGGGAAATACTTTTTGACACAATTGTATCGAAATGGATACACCGCAAGTGTCTCTAGAGGAATTCAATCGGAATTCAAGTTCGAAAAGAATAAAGTCAATCCCCACCTTCACAGTAACCTAGGGGTCTTCTTTGTGAAGTATAATTCTCTTGGAGGGACTAGGAGGTATTAACGATGTTACGAAAAAGAGTCGTTTCGCTATTCACCTTAGCTGTGCTATGCATATGTATGGCATCAGCACAGGAAACGTTTACCCTACGATTTATGGTCGGTGTGACAGGAGGAGTAAACCTCTCAAATATGATCTTTCAACCCAAAGTAGAACAAGGGCTGAAAGTGGGGTATGATGCAGGAGTGATCCTCCGATATGACATCGAGGAATATGCAGGTATTTGGGTGGAGCTCGATTACTCTGCAAGAGGTTGGAAGGAAAAGCCTATCGATCACCCTGACCTCTCCTATACAAGGACGCTCAACTACATTAACATGCCAGTGATGACCCACTTTATGATAGGCAAAGGGGCATTCAAGATAACGATAGATGCAGGAGCACACTTCGGTTATCTGCTAGGCGAAAGTAGCGAAGGTAACTTTCCTGAGAAAGGTCTTTCTGGAGTGGTTGTAAAGCAGCATGAGATGCCAGTCGAAAACAAGTTTGCATGGGGTCTTGGCGGTGGCTTAGGCACTGAGTATCACTTTAATAAATATGTAGCGGGGATCAGAGGTTCGTACGTGTATGGGCTTGGAGAGATTTACAATAATACGAGAAAGGATTATTTTGGTAAATCGTCCGAACAGGTAATTGCTGTAAAGCTCTATTTTCTCTATAAATTCTAATGTATGAGAGAGTCATTTCTTGAGTTTTGGACATCGGAAAGCTTGATACAAGCATTGATTATTATTTTCATCACTAGCGGTATCGGGCTATTCATTGGGAAACAGAAGATTGGCAAGTTTTCACTCGGAGGGGCAGGAGTCTTTTTCTTTGGTATCTTCTTAGCACACTTCGGGGTTAAGATTCAGCCAGAGATGCTCCAGTTCTGTCAGAATTTCGGACTGATCTTATTTGTGTATGCTCTTGGGGTTCAGGTAGGTCCTTCATTTGTCTCCTCTCTGAAATCCAATGGGCTGAAGCTCAACGCTTGGAGTCTTGGGTTGATACTATTTGGTTTATTAGCCGTAATCATACTCAATGCCGCTAATGTGGATAACATCAGTAACCTCATGGGTGTGCTGAGTGGAGCAGTTACTAATACACCGGCTCTAGCGGCAGCTCAGCAAGGGGTAGAGATAGTGCATGCCAATAGCCCCACACTTCGTCAAGAGCTGAGCGAGATGGCATTGGCGACAGCCATCACCTATCCCCTTGGTGTGATAGGAGTCATCATTGTACTCGAACTACTAAAGCTTTTCTTCCCCACCAAGTCTAAGCTTCGTGAAGAGGAAACGATAGAGGAGCAGCACTTCGTAGGTGAATACCAAGTGGTTAATGAGGGAGCCGTCGGTCGCACCTTGGACCAGCTCAATAAACTCTTCCAGACAGACTTTACTATTTCACGGATCTATAGAGAAGGGAAAGTATTCCAACCTATGCACAACACGATCTTACAGGAGAATGACTTACTGAGGGTTGTTAGTGATGAGTCTGATGTGGATCAATTGGTAACCATCTTTGGCAGACAAATCCCAACACGATCAGACGTGGAGTGGGATATAGAAAATAGCGAACTTGTCCAGAAGAGACTGGTGGTCTCCAAGGCTGAGTTTAATGGGGCCTCCCTCTCTAGTCTAAGACTTAGAAATCGTTTTGGGGTCACTGTAACACGTATCACGAGAGCCGAAATAGACTTAATCCCCCACCCTAATATCCACCTACAGATCGGTGATAGACTGACAGTAGTAGGTCCAGAGGAGGGTGTGAAGCAACTCACTGAAAGGATCGGTAATCAATTGAAACCCCTAGAGAGCCCCTATCTAATAAGTATCTTTGTAGGTATCACTATAGGTTGTATCCTAGGTTCGGTACCTATCCTGCTCCCAGGACTAGATACCCCTATCAAGCTAGGATTAGCTGGAGGGCCTATCATCATTGGTATCCTCATGGGAGCCTATGGACCACGACTAAAGATGACCACCTATATTACACATAGTGCCAACCTGATGGTAAGAACGCTCGGTATCACCCTATACTTGGCTTGTCTAGGATTATCCGCTGGAGGTGAATTTATCCAGACCATCGTGGAGGGTGCTGGTATGACTTGGCTGATACTAGGTTTAGTAATCACAATGATCCCAACTTTAATCATTGGGTTCCTCGCCATGAAATACTCCAAACTGAGCTATGCGAGTATTGGAGGCTTGCTCTGTGGAAGTATGGCCAATCCTGTGGCTCTAGACTATCTAAATGACCAGTTTGAGGATGATTCACCCACAGTCAGTTATGCTACGGTATACCCTGTAGGAATGTTCCTCAGAGTAATTTTGGCACAAATAGTGATTACCATCCTCCTATAGCGACAGGAGAAAAAGCTATGTACATAGAAATCGGTAACTTTGCGAGAAGATATTTCGAAATAGACTATATATTATGACACAATCAAGGTATAAGATGTGGGAGAGACTCCTCGGGGGGGTCGTCTTTCTTATCGCTACAACGACCTACCTCTTCACGATGGAGAAGAGTGCAAGCGTATGGGATAATCCTGAGTTCATCAGCACGTTTAGCCAAATGGAAGTGGGTCACCCACCTGGTGCACCATTCTATATGCTCTTCTATAACTTCCTCTCACACTTTTACCCTTCAGGTGGCGAAGGTATTGCCATTGCTGCAAATAGCATAAGTGCACTACTGAGTGGGCTGACGATTATGCTGCTATTCCTGACCATCACCCACCTGATACGTCGCTCCTATTATTTACGGGACACCTGGAGAAGCCCGACGACGATACCACTAGACCGAGCATTAGTGTTCCTAGGTGGAGGACTAGTAGGTGCTCTAATGTACGCATTCACAGACACCTTTTGGTACAGTGCCGTAGAGGCAGAGGTCTATAGCTTTAGTTCTTTCTTCACCGCCCTCGTCTTCTATCTCATTCTCAAGTGGGAAGAGCAGGCTGATGACTTGCATTCAGATCGTTGGATTCTCTTGATTGCTTACTTGATGGGGCTGAGCGTAGGTGTTCACTTACTGAACCTCCTAGCCATACCCGCCATGGCGGTCATCTACTACTATAGGAGACATCAGAAAACCTCATGGCAAGGGGTGGTGAAAGCAATCCTCATGAGCTTCGGACTCATTGCGATAATGATGTTTGGAGTGTTACAAGGAGCTCCAGAGGTAGGTGGATACTTTGACCTCTTCTTTGTCAACACCCTAGGGATGCCATTCAACACTGGACTGGTATTCTATATCCTTTTGTTACTCACTATTCTGGGTGTTACCTATTACCATACTATCCGCCGACCTGTGCAGGAAAATAAGTTGCGGGTCCTCTTCCTCCTATCAGTCATACTGATAGGGATTCCATTCGTCGGCTCTAGCTGGTGGATGCCATTATTAATTATTGGTCTCGTGGTCGCGTACCTATTCTTTTATGCCAAGAGATTACCAATACACACGCTAAGTGTCAGTACGATGGGGATGTTTTTATTCTTTATCGGAATGAGCACGTACGGCGTCATCCTCATTCGAGCCAATAGCGACATCCCCATGAACCAGAATAATCCTAGTGACGCTTTCTCACTAAGATATTATCTCTCACGCGAACAGTATGGCTCTACACCATTGATATATGGACAGACCTACGCCTCTCTGCCTGAGTATGAGGCTAATGGGAAGGCTCGTACCACTAAGACCGTGACATACCGCAGGGCTCAAAAGAGCAACCCGACGGATAAAGATCGGTACATGAAGGTGGAGGGCGACCAAGTGGTATATCGCAGCGATATGAAGATGTTCTTCCCTCGTATGTACTCCAACATGATGCCACACTATAAAGATGGGTATGAGTTTTGGGGAGATGTGAAAGGTCGCAGCATGAATGTGAATGACCGTGGCGAATCGCGTACCGTGGTAGTACCCACATTTGGAGAGAACTTGAAGTACTTCTTCAACTACCAAGTTAATTATATGTACTGGAGGTACTTCCTGTGGAACTTCAGTGGTCGGCAGAATGACCTCCAAGGTCAAGGAGAGATCCATAAAGGGAATTGGATCACAGGGATAAAGTTCTTAGATAGCCTAGTATTAGGACCTCAAGAGAACTTACCTGATATAATTTCGGAGAATAAGGGATACAATAGATACTTCATGCTACCTCTGATTCTTGGACTTTTTGGACTGGTAGCTCAGTTGTATGGCAGCCGTAGGAATAAGCAATCGTTTTTAGCGATATTGATGTTCTTCTTTATGACTGGCTTGGCCATCGTTCTGTACGTTAATCAGCCCCCATTCCAAGTAAGAGAGCGGGATTATTCGTACGCGGGTTCGTTCTATGCTTTCTCTATATGGATTGGCTTTGCTGTCCCAGCACTGTATAGCATTCTCTCAAGAGGGAAGAAGAAAAGTCCAGCTCTCGTAGGTGGTATTACCGCACTAGGACTAGGCGTAGTAGCACTGGTCTTCTCCCAAAACCTAGACGATCACAATCGAGATGGGAGGAGCTTAGCATCGGACTTTGGTAACAACTATCTAGAGAGCTGTGATGAGAATGCCATTATCTTATGTAACGGAGATAATGACACCTTCCCACTTTGGTATGTGCAGGACGTTGAAGGAGTAAGACGAGATATTAAGGTGTGCAACACCTCATATCTACAGGCAGACTGGTACATCGATCAGATGAAACGCAACTCATATACCGAGAATGCACTACCCATTACATGGGGACCTAAGGAGTATGGAGGTGAAAAGAGACTAGTAGCCTATGTCCTACCTCAGATGAAGGATACCATCCCTCTACGATTAGGGCTTGACTTCATCGCATCAGATGACCCCGATACACGTAGAGTACAAGGGATCGCAGATGCGTTGGATTATTTGCCAGCACAGTATGTGAGCTTCCCCTATGATGTGGATGCACTCATAAGTAACGGCACATTATATCCATCAGATACAGCCTATGTAGGCGACCAAAAGATGCACTTTGACTTCTCTAAGAAGTATTATCTAGGTCGTCATGAATTGGCCCTTCTGGATATGATGGAAGCCAATAGATTTGAGCGACCAATGTATTATGCCATTACCGTGGGAGAGGATCAGAGATTAGGACTGACTCCAAAATTTAGGCAAACTGGTATGGCCTACCAGATCATGCCATTTGAAACCAGAGGAACTGGCACAGAGATAGACACCGAAAAGATGTATCAGAATGTGATGACAAAGTTCCGCTGGGGTGGTGCAGACATTCCAGGTACTTACTTCGATGAGAATAGCCGACGATTAGTTGAGACTTATCGTAGTGCTGTATTCGGACCATTGGCAAGTGCCTTAGTAGCAAAGGGCGATACCAAAAGGGCTAAAGATGTACTGGACCTTTGCGAGAAAGTGATCCTAGAGGAGAATATCCCTCACAGCATCTCTTCACTCCCACTCGTCACAGCCTACTATGATATGAATGATATAGCCAAGGCAGAAGAGATCTCCATAAAAATCATGGAGGAGAAACTGAGAGAGTTGAATTGGTTCTTTAGCTTAAAGCCACAAGAGTTGGTCGGAGCCCTTCAGGACATTCAGAATGACGTCCTTGTCTGCTCCGAGTTACTGAGATATAATGAGGCGTATAAGGGCTCTATGAGTTCGGTATATGGAGACGACGTGAAGATGTATAAGGACTCTTTCTTAACTATTCATAAAATGATTTCGGGAGAAATCTAATCATTACCAAACGACTGTAACAGAATGTTTATAGAACGCCCCCCTCTACTCTATCGGATTCTTTTTCCTAATGCTACATGGAGAATCCCAGCCCCAGCAGATGAGTCAAAAGTGGTATATCTAACCTTTGATGATGGCCCCATCCCAGAAGTAACGCCATGGGTGCTGGAGCAACTGAGAATACGAGACATTAGAGCTACGTTCTTCTGTGTTGGAGAAAATGTATGGCGTCACCCCGATATCTTTGAGCAAATCCTTGAGGAGGGGCATGGCGTTGGCAATCACACATACCACCATCTACAAGGGATTAAAACGAATACCGCAGATTATCTACAAGATGTCTATAAAGCAAATAAGTTAATCAAATCACGCTTAATGAGACCCCCTCACGGACACATAGGCTGGTGCCAACTGAGAGGACTAATGAATCAATATCAAGTGATTATGTGGGACCTAGTGACCCGTGATTATTCCAAGAAGCAATCCCCTCAGAAAGTACTAGAGAACGTCAAGAGATACGCTCGAAATGGCTCCATCATCGTGTTCCATGATTCTCTTAAAGCAGAGAAAAATCTTCGATACGCCCTCCCATTGGCACTTGACCACCTGATGGAGGATGGTTATGAATTTAGATTACTACCTGGAGCACGACACCTAGAGTCCAACATTTTTGACCAAGAATTGGAAGAAGCAATATGACGAAAAAGAAAAAGAATATATGGGCGTGGCTACTTAAGCTAATCGGATGGAAACCTATTTATCCTGAAAAGGTTACACCAAAATCCATCATATGTGTCGCCCCACACACCTCTAACAGAGACTTCTTCATCGGATATCTATACTATAAGTCACTCAGAGGTCATTCCCCAAAATTTTTAATCAAAAAAGAGCTTTTTTTCTTTCCCCTAAATCTTATTCTCAAGAGGTTAGGAGGAGTAGCTGTTGACCGTAAGGCGGGTGGCTCTACAATAGATCAGACCATCCAACTACTCAACGAAAGTGAACACCTACACATAGGGATAACACCAGAGGGATCAAGGAGCTATAGAGATCGCTGGAAGAGTGGGTTCTACAGAATTGCTCTGGGTGCTAACGTACCTATAGATATTGCGAAGATTGACTACCAAAAGAAAGAGGTAGGTATCTTTGCACAGTGCATACCTTCTGGAGATCTGGAGAATGATATTAAGCAAATCAGACGACTATTCACCAAGGAGATGGCTCGATATCCTGAAAAGTTTGCGGAGCTACCCGATGCAAAATAACTAAGATAAGCAGGTCATCCCCCTTAGAATGTCTGAATCGACTTACCCACAAGATGGCATTGTACAAAAACGTATTGTTGCGTGTCAATTCTGAGGATTAAAAGCAGGTTATTTTTTGGTTATAAGAAACAGAACCCTTCCTTATATGAAGAATATTTTTTTCATATAAGTAGAAGGAACGTTTCCTATGATAAGATTTTTCGCTACTTCGAGAGGAGTCTTTTTCCCTGAAATAGCAACACTAAGTGAGCCTATTTTGCACAAAGAAGCATCGTGCTTCGCTCATTTTCTATAAACATTATTTCATCTCGACGCCCAAAGAGTCTGAGAAATTCATCACAAAAATGCTATGGTCATCCATGAGCAACCCATATAGTCTTAAGAGAGACCACTCTCAATTTTTCTAAAGCATCACGCCTAATATGGGATATATATACGTCCTATAAAGTCAATATTTTATCGTATCTTTGATATGAATAACAACCAGAATTTATAAAATAATTATATATATAGTATTGAAATGAAAGGACGAGTATTAATCATCGGAGCTGGTGGAGTAGGCACTGTAGTAGCTAAAAAAGTAGCTATGAACTCTCACATCTTCAAAGAGATCATGCTGGCCAGCCGCACCAAAAGTAAATGTGATGCCATTGCCTCAAAGATCAAAGAGGCAGAAATAAAGACGGCACAAGTCAATGCAGATAGCGTAGAGGAGTTAGTTGCTTTATTCAACGACTTCAAACCCGAACTAGTCATCAATGTCGCATTACCATACCAAGATCTTACCATCATGGATGCATGCTTGGAATGTGGCGTTAACTATCTAGACACAGCGAACTACGAACCCTTGGACGAAGCCAAGTATGAATATAGCTGGCAGTGGGCGTACCAAGATAGATTCAAGGAAGCTGGACTAACCGCCATCCTTGGATGTGGTTTTGACCCAGGTGTGACCAGTATCTTTACGGCATACGCAGCAAAGCATCACTTTGATGAGATCCACTATCTAGATATTGTTGATTGCAACGCTGGTGACCACAAGAGGGCTTTTGCGACCAACTTTAATCCTGAGATTAATATCCGTGAGGTCACTCAGAATGGTAGATATTATCAGGACGGAAAGTGGATAACCACTGAACCGCTTGAGATTCACAAGTCCCTGAACTACCCTGAGATTGGTCCTCGCGACAGCTATATACTGTATCACGAAGAGCTAGAAAGTTTGGTGAAAAACTTCCCAACCCTTAAGAGAGCTCGCTTCTGGATGACCTTTGGTCAGGAGTATCTAACCCACTTGAGGGTTATTCAAAACATTGGAATGGATAGTATCGTACCTATCATGTATGAAGGTAGAGAGATTGTCCCTATTCAATTCCTAAAAGCGGTCCTTCCAGATCCAAAAGAACTGGGCGAAAACTACACTGGTCAGACCTCTATCGGCTGTCGTATCCGTGGTATAAAAGATGGAAAAGAAAAGACCTACTATATCTATAACAACTGTAGCCATGAAGCTGCCTATAAGGAAACTGGTGCTCAAGGCGTTAGTTATACCACTGGTGTTCCTGCGACTACAGGAGCAATCATGTTCTTTACAGGACAGTGGAGCGGGCATGGAGTCTTTAATGTAGAGGAGTTTAATCCAGATCCATTCCTCGAAGAGGTGGCTAAGCAAGGTCTACCATGGCATGAGCTTCACGATATTGACTTAGAGCTATGATGGAGGTGGGTGAAAAGATCCCAGAAGTACTGGGTCTTGATCAAGATGGACAGGAGATCACTCGTGCAAGCCTAGAGGGACAGAAGGTGATACTATACTTCTATCCAAAAGATAACACAAGCGGATGCACTGCACAAGCTTGTAGCCTTCGTGATGGCATCACTGACCTTCAGGATGCAGGCTATCGCGTGATCGGTGTAAGCAAAGATAGTGCGAAGAGTCATCAGAAGTTTCGTGAAAAGCATGACTTACCCTTTACCCTGATTGCCGATACAGATACTGAGCTGAACCAAGCCATGGGGGTATGGGTCGAAAAAAGTATGTATGGCAGGAAGTATATGGGTACCCAAAGAACCACTTTTGTGGTAGATGAGAAGGGTGTGATACAAGCTGTGATGTCGGGCCGGAACATTAAGACGAAGGAGCATGCCGCACAACTACTAAAACTTATAAATGAACTGTAACGATTGACTAAAATAAAATGGCGAAAAAAGATGAAGTAAAAGAGTCTTCAAAAGAAGAACAATTGGTCGATGAGAAGAAGACGAGCAAGAAACCGGATGTAGATCCAAACAAACTAAAGGCTCTAGAATCGGCTCTATCGAAGATTGAGAAGACCTACGGAAAGGGATCTCTCATGAATATGGCTTCTCAAGAGATAGAGGATGTAGAAGTAATCCCTACAGGCTCTCTTACCCTAGATATGGCTCTAGGAGTTGGTGGCTATCCGAGGGGAAGAATTGTAGAGATTTATGGTCCAGAATCCTCTGGTAAGACCACCTTGGCTATCCATGCCATCGCAGAAGCTCAGAAGACAGGCGGTCTAGCAGCAATTATTGATGCCGAACATGCCTTCGATCGCTCATATGCAGAGGGACTCGGAGTAGATCTTTCTAGACTCTGGATCTCACAACCAGATAATGGCGAGCAGGCACTTGAAATCGCAGAAGATCTCATCCGCTCATCAGCTATGGACCTAGTGGTCATAGACTCGGTAGCAGCTCTTACTCCAAAAGGAGAGATAGAGGGCGATATGGGTGAGAATAAGATAGGCTTACAGGCTCGACTAATGAGTCAAGCTCTCCGTAAACTAGCCTCTATTATTAGCAAAACCAAGACCACCTGTATCTTCATTAACCAAATGCGTGAAAAAATTGGTGCATATGGTAACCCAGAAACAACGACTGGTGGTAATGCTCTTAAGTATTATGCCTCTATCCGCCTTGATATTCGTAAAAGCACCCCAATCAAAGATGGAGACCAAATGCTCGGGAACCTGACGAAGGTAAAGGTGGCTAAAAACAAAGTAGCCCCTCCATTCAAGCGTGCTGAATTTGATATCATGTATGGCGAGGGAATTTCAAAAGTGGGCGAACTGGTAGATGCTGGATCGGACTTAGAAATCATCCGCAAAAGTGGATCTTGGTACAATTATGAAGATACAAGACTGGGTCAGGGACGTGAAGCAGCTAAGAATACGCTTATGGAGAATCCTGATTTGGCAGCTATTATTGAGCAACAAATTAAAGAGAAGATGGCAGAAGGGGTGGCTAAATAAAAAATTTAATTTTATCAATTTGATAGTTAATTAAAATTTATTTTCAAGACAAATGTTTATGCTTTATAACAATTGTTATTACTTGCAAAACTGTTACAAATACATGACATTTGTATTGTCAAAAAAGCATAACCTAATCAATCTTTCTTACCTAATATCCTAATATATTGTGGAACATCCAAGTGAAAGGGGTACAATGACCAGTACCCCTTTCATTATTTTATTATAGATATACTGGAATGCGCCAGCTAGTTGACTCAGTGAGTTGACGATGAGGACTCTTTCTTTTGCTCATCATTAAGATTTGGTAGTTGATTATAGTCATACATCTGAGCTATCTCCTTCTCATAATACTTCTCGACAACCTGCCTCTTCGTTTTAAGGCTATTGGTCAGCATACCATTCTCAACAGAGAGAGGTTCGGAGAGGACAACAAACTTTTTGACGGTCTCATATGAAGCTAGATCTTTCAGTTGTGCAGCAATCCGCCCCTCAAGGAGAGCATAAACACCTTTATGCTTTGCAAGAGTCTCAATATCGGTTGGGACCTCATCTATCTCCTTAGATATCAGATATGCCCTGACCTTATCCCAATCAGGATAGATCAAAGCACTAACAAAACTACGGTTCTCTGCAATCACTACAGCCTGCTCTACGATTGGATCGGTTGTTATGAGATTTTCGATCATCTGTGGAGCTATATACTTACCATTAGCGGTCTTGAAAAGATCTTTCAATCGCTCTTTGAAGAATAGATTTTGATCTTCATCCATTGAACCCAGGTCGCCAGTTTTAAACCATCCGTCTTGGGTGAAAGCCTCTATATTCAGCTCTGGCTTTTTGTAATAGCCCTTCATGACCGTAGGCCCTTTTACCTGGATCTCACCTATCCCATCCTCTCGTTGCTCCTCATTTTGCGGTACAATTCGCACATCAACCCCCTCCAGGGGCTTTCCAATAGAGCCAAAGAGGTAATCTCGCGGACGGCAGAAAGAGACGGTAGCTGTCGTCTCGGTCAGTCCATACCCATACATGAGAGGCACACCAATAGAGACCAAAAAGGCGTGTACCTTATCGGACAATGCAGCTCCTGCTACAGGGAAGTAGATCCCACGCTCTACTCCTACCTTTTTCTTCACCAGCTTTAGTAACGTGCTACTATAAAAAGCATATTGGATTCGTAAGCCTAGAGGTGCTTTCTTACCTTTCACTCTGTAATCAAAGTGATAGTGACGACTGACATCAATACAGTGTGAGGTAATCCGCCTTAGGAGGGGAGGAAACTCTTGTATTTTTTCATATACCCCTACATATACCTTCTCCCAAAAGCGAGGCACATTACACATGTAGTGAGGCCGAACCTCCATCAGGTTATCCAAAATCTCTTTAGGTTTTTGATTCACAGCGATCTTTACACCAGCAGAGATGCAGATAAAACACCAAGCTTTCTCGAAAATGTGCGTCAAAGGCAGGAAGTTCATGCTGATATTACCCGCCTTGAAGTCTGTCAAAAGCTTTAAGTGAGCCTCTATAACTAAGTTAAGGCTCTTATGCATTAATTCCACGCCCTTACTACTACCGCTCGTACCACTCGTGTACATTATAATGGCCGTATCGGTAGGAAGTGCCTCCACTCTCCTCAGCTCCACCTTAGCTTCATTAATAGGTGAATTTCCAAGATTTACAAAATCCTTAAAGTACACTGAGCTCTTGTCATCAGGATAAAGACTGACTGACTCATCGAAGATCACAATCTTAACATCATGATCTATGTTCTGAAGAGCCTTACAAGCGGTGTTATATTGTAGCTGCTCACCTACAAATATCAACCTCATCTCACTATCCTTGATCATGTACTCTACCTGAGACACAGATGAAGTCGCATATATGGGTATGGTAATCGCTCTTACACTAAAGGCAGCCATATCTGCAACTAAGAACTTATCCATATTTTCAGAAAAGACACCTATCGTCTCCTGAGCCTCGATACCAAATTCCACCAAGGACTCTGCTGTTTCTTGGATAGCGTTACCAAAATCAGCTCGAGAAATAGACTCCCATTTTCCTGAGGCTTTATTTTTCACTAATAAAGCAGTCTCATTAGGGTATTCACTCTTTAGAACCTTTGGCACCATGGCCATAGGACATATCGTAATCTTCTTACTCATAGGTTATTCTTTATTTGTCTATTATCCATTTATTCACTCACCTGCACCGTCCACTACTTCGTCGCCTGTGATCAGACCATTGATCAGAGCATAAAATGTCAGCCCTGACACTGTCTTGATATTCAATTTTGATGTTATATTTTTACGATGACTCATCACCGTATTCATGCTTATATTGAGGCGGTCCGCTATTTCTTTATTGGTCATTCCCCTAGCGACCTCCTTCAGCACCTCCTCCTCTCGGAGCGAAAGACCTTTGTCATTATTTTTCTTCAACCCCTTTCTATTCTCATCTAGGATCTCTTTGAGCTTATCTTGAAGCTTGCAGCTTTTCCAATGAGTATAAATATATGGTGGTTCTTTTTCTTCATTTACCACCATTTCGGGTTCACTATTACTAATAACCGGGATCACTAAAGTCCGACGACTAATAAAATATTCGCCATACAAAGCTAATAAGTCGGCCTCAATGAACGCTATATCATATATCTCATCTGTAGAAGAGGTCACAAAAGTGTCAAAGGCATCAAAACTACTAATCTCAACGGATTCTGTAACGTCATCAATAGCACGTATCAGCCCCAAACGCTGCAGTATATCACTAAGGATAATGACAACAGTATGTTTTTTCTTACTAGACATCTCCTACTCTATTTTTCGTGCTTTCTGCATAGACTCTAGCATGGGTATAAACACACGCTCTCTCAACCTATTATTACTCGCTAAGTCGCTCTTCAGAAGAGAAAGGCTGTATAACACAGCATGAAGGAGGTTATCATTAAAGTCCCCCTTCAAATGCCTAATCATGACCTGCATAATATCAGCAACTAATGCCTCTGCTCTATCTGCTTCAGTTCCTGCCTTCTCTTGCCCCTCTAACGTAATAGTAGAGATATTCTCGGCCAACTCACCAGCCAAGGTCCTAAACTGAGGGAGCAACTCCTCTTCGTCTAACCTGACTCTATTGGTGAGGGTCTCCTTCAACTCTTCTAGGACGTGAGGAAGTGTTTGCAGCAGAGGGACGTTTGCCCCACTCTTTTTCACAAACGATGCAATATGAACCTCGATATTGGGTAGCTGAGAGTCCAAGTAATATCGATTCGCCACCTCTAGATAATCAGCAATCAACACCGTATGCTTCGGGGCCAACTTAACCCTACCTAAGTAATCAGGATCTAAGTAACTATTTATGATGTGTAGAAAAAAGCCGGTATCCAACTGACGTTCGTCGCATATTTCGGCAATTGTTGCATCACCTAATCCCAGACGTATCCCGAACCTATTCAGCATCGGTAAGATTGCGATTTGCTCTTGTACTAAGTCACTCAGTACGGTATAAGATTTAACAAGTGCCATTCTCCCATATATCAAAAAGAAATTCCATAACTATCTACAAACTTAATAAAAATACAATGATAATTTACAACCTACTGTATGCCTATTAGTTTATGAAGTTGGAGTGATAGTCTCCATCTAGAATCTTTATGAATGAGATCTAAGCAATGTGTCAAGTTTGACGATGACATTAATAGACGTTCCTTATTCTCCCCAAGAAAAATAGGAGATAACAGATAGTTTCTGGATTGGGGTAAATCATCGATATTCGGAGGTACGGTATCTTCACCGATAGGATAACGTATTTCGTCAATAACAATACCCTCAAAGTTCTCTCTGAGTACTTCAACACTTACCTTAGGGGAAACAGAGATATAATCAAGCCCCTCAGGTGGGCGGGCTGTACCATTCGTTTCTATAGCTTGCCAGTAACCAAGAGACTTAAAGTACTGGACTATCTCCTTTGTTAGTTGTAAGGTTGGCTCACCACCTGTCCATATAATCCGCCGAATACCTTTTTCTTCAAGAACTGCTGCCAACTCCTCTATGGTGTAATACTCACCCTCATCAAAGGTGGTATCACAAAACCAACAATTTAAGTTACAACCTTGGAGCCTAACAAAAGTAACGAGCACCCCAGTATTCATCCCTTCACCTTGGAGGGAAGAAAAAATCTCAACAATCCTCATAGCTCAGCAGAAACAGAGCACTTCCTTGTTTCCTCAATCCTACAACTTGTCAGCCGACATTGATACGGATCTAACAGTGCAGGAGCTACATCATGTAATAAATACAAAGCCATATTTTCTGCTGTCGGATTAAAAGGAACGACGTTCAAACTTTCGGGCGAAATTTTCTCTAATTCAGGAAGCAAAGGGTCTTCTTGCCAAATCAAGAACTTATGATCCCAGTGCGTTTCAAGCCAGTCACATAACACAGACTTGATCACTGAGAAGTCAAGGACTCGTCCTAACTCATCAAGATCATTTGCTTCGACCCCAAAATGAATTCGATAATTATGCCCATGCAAAAAACGACACTTACTTTCATGATTCACGACACGATGCCCACAACTGATGTCGTGGTATCTCTCTGCTCTTATCATAAGACCTTAATTGACAATTAATCTATTGTAATTCATTCATCCAAGACTCGTTAATGTAATAAATATACGATAACCTCTGGTATAACAGTTACACATGAGCAACGTCAACCAGGCTACAACCAATAGGAATCTAAATCTCCAACAAGTCAGTATGAACTAACCAGCCATCGCTCAATAGCCATATACTAACGCGAATGACGACCACAAAGATAAGCATTTTATTCAGGAAACATTAAGGGATCTTCAAAACATATAGGACTAACACATATAGAAGGTCAGGTAATAAAAGAGAAGCATCCTAGTGAGTCCTATTAAGACATATAGCCAATAAGAGGTCGCGACGAAGACAAGCACACCACTAAAAAGCTCCGTTCTAAAACCTTAGAAAACAAGACGTAATAAATCTAAAAGTGACTCCCCTAAAGAAAGGATCTAGATTAAAAAGGGAGATTATCAGGGTCCTCACTCAGGGTATCAAGGTACTCGCCATAAGCCTGATGAATATCTTCTTCAGGAAGACTGGCATTAGCCTTCTTATACTCTTTTTTCTTAATCACATTTACCTTCTGTGCCAAGACTACGGCTTTATACCTTTTCTCTAACCCTGATTTCAATTTGAGATAGGTTAATCGCCCCTCTACCTCAATAAGATCCCCCACTCCAACGGTCTTATCTACAAGCTCGGCCAACTCTCTATAACAGAGAATAGAGTGCCAATCAGTAACCATACCTCTGACCATCACCCCTTCTTCATTAATAGTTCCCTCTGCATCTGTTGCTAGCGATATCATCGCTGTACAGGTATTCTGGTCTAGGTACTTAATCTTTGGATCAGCACCGACATGACCTACTAGGCTCACCTTATTTTCAGTTAGATTATTCATACTCAAATTTACCTATTTCTGAGCAAACCGAATGAACAATATGAGAGCGACATCTGTTTTAAAAGAAAAAGCAAAAACATTGAGTTATAAAGAATATAAAATAAATAGAAACTTTTAATTATGGCAAATATCTTATTTAACGGTAGTCCAGTAAAGAGCAGAGGTACTCTTCCAGAAGTAGGTAGTATGGCTCCTGACTTCACCGTAACAAAGAACGATCTCTCTGATCTAAAACTAAGTGATCTTCGTGGTAAACGAGTGGTGTTGAACATCTTCCCAAGTCTTGACACTGGCGTATGTGCTCAGAGTGTTAGACAGTTCAATAAGATGGCAAGCGAGATGGACAATACTGTAGTACTATGTGTATCTGCGGACCTTCCTTTTGCTCAGAGTCGCTTCTGCGGTGCTGAGGGACTGGACAACGTCATGCCTGTATCCACCTTCAGAGAGGACTCATTTGACTCTTCATACGGGGTAATGATGATAGATGGTCCTCTAAGAGGACTGCTCAGTCGCTCCGTTGTGGTCATTGACGAGAATGGTAAAGTCATCCATACCGAGCAGGTTGATGATATCACTCATGAACCAAATTATAATGCTGCAAAGGCTGTTTTGTAAGCATAGAGACAATTAAGTAAAAAAAGCGAGGAGTAATACGATAATGTATTACTCCTCGCTTTTTTTGCTAACTATCTATGATCAAGTAATTCTACAAAGCTCTTAGTCATAAAACTTCTGACGTTGCTGCTTCATGAACTGCTCCTTCTGACTTTCGGTAGGTTCAAAACCAGAGCTCTCACTCATTGCTTCTACCAGCTTCTTATCCTTAGCATTCAACTTCTCTGGAATAAAGACCTGGATAGCTATCAACTCATCTCCCTTACCATAACCTCTGACACTAGGGAGCCCCTTGTCTCGTAATCGCAATATCTTGCCTGGCTGTGTACCTGGTTCTATAGTAATCTTCACCTTTCCATCAATGGTAGGCACTAATACCTTACCTCCGATTATGGCTGTACTAACAGGTATAAGTAGGTTATATACCACATCATTACCATTTCTAATAAAGACAGGATCCTCAACCTCCTCAAACTGTACCAACAAATCACCATTAGGCCCATTGTTAGGTCCAGCATTTCCCTTGCCGTTCATTGTCATCTGCATTCCAGATGCGACACCTGCAGGAACATTGATTTCGATCAACTCCTCACCATTCTCAAGGCCATCTCCACCACACTTAGAGCATTTGTGCTTTATGACGGAACCGGTACCCTTACACGTTGGACAAGTAGTCTGAGTCTGAACCCGACCAAAAATACTATCCTGTGTTCGTATAACAGTTCCACTACCATGACAAGTGCTACAAGTTTCGCTACCTGAGCCATCCTCTGCACCAGATCCATGGCATTTTGAGCAAGCAACAAGTTTCTTTACTTTCAGCTTCTTAGTGGTACCATTGAGGATCTCTTTAAGCGTAACATGGATGCGAATCCGAAGGTCGCTACCTTGGTTTTGGACGGTACGTCCCCCGCCAAAGCCACCGAATCCGCTAAAACCACCGAATCCGCCAAAACTACCACCACCAAAAATATCTCCAAAGTGTGCAAAAATGTCATCCATGGACATTCCACCAGCTCCAAAACCGCCAGAAGATCCATCTACTCCAGCATGACCAAATTGATCATAGCGAGATTTCTTCTCAGGATCGCTTAACACATCATAAGCCTCAGCTGCTTCCTTGAATTTCTCTTCAGCATTTTTATCACCTGGATTCTTATCAGGGTGATACTTGATAGCTGTCTTGCGATACGCTTTCTTTATCTGATCGGCTGTAGCATTTTTATCAATGCCCAGCACTTCATAATAATCTCTTTTTTCTGCCATTATATCCTCCTTACTGACCAACGACAACTTTCGGATGACGAATCACCTTGTCATTCAGAGTATAGCCGGTCTGAATGCAGTCAATTATTTTGCCTTTCTGCTCCTTATCCTCTGTAGGAACCATAGCGACAGCCTCATGCTTATCTGGATCAAACTCCTCTCCGATGACCACCATAGCATTGACGCCTTGTGACTTAAGGGTTGAGATGAACTTACTCTGTATCAGCTCTACCCCCTCAACAATGCCCTCTATCGTCTCTGCTTTTTTGATGTTAGCTATGGCGAGGTCTAGATCATCCATGATGTCTAAGAACCCAGAGATTGTCTTCTCTCCACCATACTTAATCAAATCACTTTTTTCTTTAAGTGTTCTTTTTCTATAATTGTCATACTCCGCACGAAGTCGTAGATGTGCATCCTTGAGTTCATTCAGCTCTTCTTGAAGCGTCTCAAACTGGTCTATCGCTTCATCAGCTTCCTCATTATCCACCTCAGAGTCCGTCTCTGTCTCTTCTGAGACCTCATTGTCGTGAGCCTCGTCTATATTCATCTCTTCATTTGGAAAATCATTTTTTAGATCATCCAAATGACTATTTTTATTCTTTTTCATAAATCAAAAAGTACTAAAATATTATTCTATTCTCCCTATAACAAGCAAATACCTTGCCACAAGTACATTTCTCCCTTTTTAATCCCTTTTTGTCACCGTTACTACAAGTTCAGACACTGCTGAACTTTCTTTCCATGCTTATATCTACATCTGATATCATGATGTCATCATATTGTAACACAAGTATTAACATGTAATAACACATAAAGTGCTCCACTCCATTAATTTATTCGGTATATTGACAGGTAAAATACTGGGGGTTAGGGCAAAAAGGTAATTTGAAATAATTATGAGAAAGAGTAATGTTAAGTTTAGTGGTTATCGCAAAGAGTTCTTTCTAGATAGTGCTTCTGCACAGAGCGTATGGAATCAAATCTCAACTTCTAGAGGTCTCTCTGAATGGTTTGCTCCTATGGTGGACATCACTGGCAATGATCTACATGTCTATTGGGATGACGCTGGGGACGACCGCAAAGCCCTAATCGTAAAACTAGAACCCCAAAGGCTAATCAAGTGGGTATGGACTGATGATCCAGATAGCTACTTAAGTATGGAGATTGTCTTCACTGAGCTATCACGCACCATATCTTTATTAGTAGATGACCATGACGAAGGATTAGATCCCGAAACCCTGGACGAGCTCTGGACGAATCACATGGAGCGCCTACTAAGCACATTAGGGCTGAGTTAAGATACACTACTACTTAATAACTAGGCAGGAACGACCAACACTCTGCTAGCAATCGCTAGTAAAGCAAGCAGAATAAAAAGGCCTAAGAGGATAAATGTCATCTTCTTAGTGAATGCTTTTCGCTCCTTCGCCATCTCTGCTTCCATTTCTTCTGTAGTATTTGACTCCACGGGAAGGTATCCCGCCTCCTCTAGAATTGCTCTTGCCTTATTATAATCCTCTTCACGAACCATGACTGAAAGTCCTCGTGACATCCCTGGGATTTGACTCATGTGTTCATTCTCTAAACGAACAAAGAAATCCCTATCCTCTAATAGTGTATATGCTAAATGCCCTTCGTTAGGGTCGATGGAGTTATAGACTTCTACTAACATAGCTTATCATTTGATTTCATTTATAAATATCTCTAACAAAAATAGAAAAAAGAGGGCTTTCTATCTATTCTTGCATCAACTCTTTAGCAATACTCTCAGCCAATGTCATGCCCTGAGTAATCCGATGTGCCATACCGATGCCATCTCTGATACCGCCAGCCAAATAGAGCCCTGGATAACCATCTTCAATAGATTGAAGATCGGACAAGATCGTTTCTACACTTTTGTCATACTGAGGAATAGCTTTCTCATACCTAGCGATATGAAGTAAATCAGGACGGATGCTATGTGGAATTTTCATCATCGTATAGAGCTCCTCTAGAGCTTCTTTCTTCAGATCCTCATCGGACATTTCAAAGAAATGCTCTTTGTTTCTAAGCCCCCCCATAAAGATGGTAAATAAGGCACCATCTTCGTATGGTACTCTTCCCTCAAAGCAGGAACTAGGAAAAAGGATCCCAAGTATCTTACGCTTCTCTTTACTTGGCACCAATCCACCAAAGGCAGCACGTGGAACAGAGGGTAAATGATCAAATCCAACGACCACTTCTGCAACTGGAGCATAGGGGAAAGATGCGATGCGTTCAAGACATGGGGCCCACTCATCTGGTAGGATACTAGGAATAAAGTCCGCTCTTACCGTACTCACGACATAATCGCAATTAATGGTAATATCCTGCCCTTCATGATGATAAGAAATACTAAATCGATGCTCTGCCTCCGATGTCGGGGTAATCTTAATCCCATCTGCACCTGTTACCACTTCTCCAGTACGCACAATCTTATTAGCAATAGCACGTACTAAGTTCTCAAAGCCTCCTTCAGCATTAAAGATCCTCTTCGTAGCTTTCTTATCTCTCTCGCTCTTGTGTTCCTTGGCTTTCTTTACAGCCCCACCAATAAAACTACCATGATTCTGCTCAAGATTATAGAGCTTTGGGAGAGCTAGTCGGGTGACTAACTGGTACGGATCCCCTGCGTAAACCCCTCCAATGAATGGATCCACCGCATAATCAACCATACTCTTCCCTAAACGTCGCTCAGCTAATTCTCCCACAGTCTCATTTGGATCGCCCCCTTTTTTTCTAAAAGGCTCAAAAGGGATACCAAACTTATCTCTCCAGCTAAATAGAGGGGTAGCTAGCCCACTAATAGGTCCATCTGGAAGCGGATGAAACTTCTTATCCTTCCAAATCCAACGACTATTTGACGCGGACTTGGCAACAGCCATCTGAGCCTCAGGAGCAGCATACTCAAAAAGCTCTGCAACCTCGGGAGTCGAAACAGACCCAGTATTCGGGCCTATCTCATACGTAAACCCATCCTTATGTAACGTTCTTATCTGTCCCCCCAAACGATCCTTTTTCTCAAGTAACACAAAGGGGATATCCCTCATATCTAATCCCGCTGCGAGCGATAGCCCAGTCAGCCCTCCACCAATAATCACAATGGGGGTATATTTTACATCAGTCATAACAATTATTCCATATCCTTAATAAGTTACCAAAGATACTGATTATTAGCAAGAATCAAAGCGTTTTGACACAGTAAGCGTAAGGTAAAAAAGTCTTTCCCCTCACGCTTACCGTCTTCGATACACAGTTACTCTGCAGTAGTGACCGTAATACTACCCCCAGCACTATTACCTGCAAATTCGGGTGCATAAGTACTTTGGATTTCAGCAGGACCATAAGTGAAAGTACCACTATTAGAGGCTGTAGCCTCTAGCTCTATAGTATGCTGTCCTCTAGGAAGATAGTCTATGTATATGCGATCTTCTGCATCTCTCCGACTATAGGTAAACCAAAGCTTATCTCCAAATCGATAACCACTGAAGTCATAACCAAATTCTGCTCCTGCTGGTCGAGGATCATGTACGGTAACCAGGCTTAAGTCCTGTTCCGTATCAATAGTGTATCGGATAATCAATCGATCGCCCTTACTGGCTGGGTGTTCGTTAGTCACTTCCCTAAACTCTTGTGATCCGTCACCTGATACTTTTCGAGCAAATATTTGCTTACGTACCTTGAGCTTCTCTCCTGTCGGTGTGGCACTCTTGCTAGGCTCTGTCACATGATAACGAACACCACCAAATACATAGTCGCTCTCTACACCTCTCCAACTTATCTTCATCTCTGATGGTAGGTCAGGATAGGTTAATTGAACAAACCCTCGGCCCTTCTCTTCCCTACTAAGAGCATAGCCTTGCCCATTAATAACGACCTCTGCCTTATCCGATATCTTGCTAGGAGTAATCTTATCCAAAATCACTTCAGCCACCTCCATCACTCCAGCACTACGCCACATAGTAGCCTGCTTCATCTTGAGCAAAAATTGGATCAGTTGCTCATCCACCTTCTCTTGGCTTTTGGCTAAAAAGACCTTCATAACCGCAAGCTCATCATCATTATAGCTATAGGTACTACGATCCTCAATAAACTGATGGACCTCCTTGAATTGGTCTGGCTTATCATACCGCTTACTGTATTCAGCAAAACGAAGCATCCAACTAGTATATGCAGTCTGATAGTTTTTTCTAGCATGCTCTACCTGCTTATGATACTCTTTCTCTTCCTTAGCTGACAAATTATCCAGAGAAATTCCGTAGCTACTAGCAATCAGAGCATAATCAATGTAATCATGATAATAACTGTTCTGTCTTTGTAGCTCGTCTTTAAGATAAGCAACACTCACCACGAGATGCTTTTTCAGTTCATCACTCTCAATAGACTTCCAAATTGGGGATAGCTTATTAAGAATATATGAGGTCAAGAATGGCGAAGGCTCATGCCAATAGTTGCTGTAGATAAAACCTCCAGACACCACCTTATGCGAGAGGATTTCCTCTTCCATCTTCAGGAGTGTCTGTGCTAGGACCTTCTCACTAGTGATAAAATCAAAGAACGTAGAGAGTGTCTCTGGATCAGCTAGTCGCTCATCTCTTCCAGACAATTCCTCCTTGGGAATCTCAGAAAGCTGTGCCGCTCTTAATTTTAATAGTGCTCTGAAGTCGGGATACCGTTGCAGATACTGCTCTAGGCGCTTATAAACATTATATTGATATACCGTTCCAAAGAATGAATTATTCTCTAATCCATGATCTCTATAATCATGTGCTAATTGTGTCAATAGCACCATAATAGGGTCAAGGTATAGCTCTAGCTGTGCATCACTCGAGCCAAGCTCTACTTTAGGTAGTTCGAGACTGACACTATCCTGCTTATATAGCGAGATAGGCTGAGACACGATGTAGGTAGATAGATTAGTCATCAGAGGCAAACGGTATTCTACACCATCTGTCATCTCTCCAGCTACTACCTTAGCCTGAATCACTACCTCTTGTCCCATGCTGGTGTCCGCTTGCAATGAGAAAGGTACAGCCTTGGTACCTCCAGCAGGAATAAAAGCTTGTCCTTCTGCCAGTACCTGACCACTCTCAAGCATCACTTGGTAATGGGATTCAAAGGCGGTCTCTCCAGTGTTACGCAAAAGAGCCTCACCCTCTAAATGATCATCCCAAGTCAAGAAACGAGGCATACTAAGCTCGATACTTAATGGCGAATAGACTCTAAAATTGTGATCAGAAATAAGTTGATTCTTAAATCCCTTATCAAAGGTATAGACCTTGATATTGTATTTTGTTTGGGTGTCGGGCAGGTCAAATTCGATAACTACCTGTCCCTTATTATCGGTCGTCAGTAAAGCTGAGAAGAAAGCGGTCTCTGCAAAGTTACTCCTTAGCGTTACCTCTTCCAGATCAGGAGCACCGCTCCCAACAGCAGATTTCTCCACACTAGCTCGCATAGATACAGGGGCTGAAGTCAGGACGACCTCATCGAATGAAGCATATTCTTGATATGCTCCGAATGGGATCATATAATCCGAACCAACCTTTTCCCAAAAACTATCATCCTCAGCAGCGTCTGCCACAGCCTTATCGAAAACAGTAACGATGACGGGGGCACTCTTAAGGGCTCGACCGCCTGATTTCACTTTGACAGTCCTCTTGAAGTGAGTGCTAGGCAAGAGGTATTCATCATCTGTAAAATCTAATCCAGACAATGTTATAGGCTCATTAGCTTCTCCTGCATGCTTATCTATTATTACCGATTCACTATCTGAACGATGACCTGAGACGACATTGAAAATAACCCTCCTTACATGTCTAAGCTTATGGCCATCTAATCTATAGACAACGTTCTTCTCGACTGGTATGTATTGATATTCAATGACCTTTTCATCATCAAACTTAACCATCGTGAGAGTCGTGCTGACAGAACTACCATATAGGATGGTCCCGTTTTCCGCCTTAACAACCCACAGTAAGTCATCATCAACGTTTAGGGTTTTGTCAGATTCGCTGTAAAAATAGTAAGCACTGGATGTATCGCTAACTTCTTTCCCATATCCATCAGTAGCATATAGTCGTAGTTGATAGTATCCACTCTTTAGATGGGGGAAAGAAAACTCTTTCTCTCCATTTATCGGTAGTACCCCAAGAGCTATTTTCTCTCCATTCTCTTTTGACAAAAGCTCTGCTTGGATCGTCCTACCACTAAGATCACCCAATAGTCGAGAGTTATATGGCTGACTACTACTATCTAATGTAAAATGTTCCTTTGTAATATTTTCGTCCTCCAGAAGTGCGTCTGCTGACAACGGCATATCGGTGTCAAGCTTAGAGAAGTACAACCTCTCCATAGCAACATTCCCAAGAGCATCACTCGCCCGAAACTCTAACGTCTGATTTCGACCATATCGCCATATATTATTTCCATCCTCGAGAGAGACTGGCGGTGTTGTCATCACAAATTGACCATTATTGCCAGATTGGGCTTCTATCCTCTCAGAGCCATCGTATGTCATCACGATATTGGCTGCAGTAGGATTTCCGTTAAGGTCCATCGTCTGTCCATAAACCATCATTGGTTGCCCAGAAACATAGCCCTTAGGGATACTATCTATCTTTACGTTGAGATATTGAAGTTTATAATCCTCTACCCGTATATTGTTCGTCCCGTGCTCAGACTCTAATGAAAATCTATTTAACTCAGGGTCATTCGGGATGGTCATCTTTATCTCTGAGATACCATTCTTATTGGTAATAGTGGTAACCTCTTGTACTAACTCTTCTTTTGATCCTCTATATGCTTTTAGCTTTACATCGATGCTCTTGTCAGGTAATTCATAATTCTTTTCTTTCTGAGACCTGACAAGCAAAAGACCTATCTTCACTTCTTGTCCTCTACGATATATAGGCCTATCCAAATAATAATAGAGCTGTATAGCATCCTTTACATCGGGTTGATCCTGAACATCTCCAGGGATATAGTAGCTATCAGGATTCCACAGGCGTGGGTCGTTCACCTTAACCCTATACCCTGACCGACTTGGACTCAAAGGCAGTGTCACAAAACCATCCTTATCGGTGGTAAAATGGGTATTGGTTTCACCAAATGACTCATCTAATTTTTGGACCATGACTCCCGCAACAGGGGTCCCATCATAAGTCGAAATCACTTGGAGGCGGCGACTCTTCTGATCATGCACATAGAGGTTAGAGGCGATCTGATTATAAGTAATGTATTCCCTTTCATCTAGTCTGTTAATATCATCATTTTTCACAGAGTACGAATACTGACCAACATTCGGCAACTTATCATGTACCACGGTTCGCAACACTTGTACTCCGCTATATTTTTTCAACTTATAATTGTTTCTATCATTCTCATCACTCCTATAAAGCGTCACAGCGTCAGAGCGGATCATGGCGAGCAACGACATCTCCACCTCTCCAGTGAGGGTATTTAGCGACCTCACCTCCAAATTCACCAACCCATTATCCAAGAGGTTTTGTAGCCAGCGATTGAGTTCAGCCTTGTACTTATTATTTTGCTGAACTCTTGCTGTCAACTTATGAACTTTTGTGGATAGCTCGTTTGCCATTTTGAGCCACTCCTTCTCGACCTCTGGCAAAGGCTGATCGTAAGATATTTGTCCCTCAAGAGTTCGTAGGGGTTCAGAGTATGTAACATCCAAGAGCTTCGTCTCTAACATGAGGACCTCATCACTCCCTTGAAACTTAGGGATATAGCTACTTATAAGCTCTTTACTCGCTTTAGAATCCAGTATATACAGCAATTGGTCTAACAGCAGATAAGCCTCAGAGTAATAGCGATGCCCTAGAGCTGCATCCAACTCACTCATCACCATCTCATGAAAAGCATCCTCATATCTGCGATTAAATGCAGATAGGACAATAAGGGCATTCTCATAATGGGACTTTTTCTCTTCCATGCTAAAAGACCAGCGACGCACACGAGACTGATAAGCCAGTGAAAAGGAGCTCTTTTCGTCATGAAGGGCTACTCGGTCCTTTAAAATCTGTGATAACACCTGCTTAGCCTCAGCAATAGTCTTCTCCGGACTCCAGAGGGCCACATCCTTTCCTAAATCATTGCTATCATCATACTCTTTAATAACACGATCAGCATTTTGATAAAGTTGATGTAGATAGTGTATCTGCTCGGTCAATCGTTCTTCATTTTTCATATCATTTGTCTTTCCTTGTGCCATCACTGATAAAGAGCCTGCCAATAGCACAAATACAATATATCCAATCCTTCTCATCATTACTTGTCATTTAAGTTAAAACTCTGAAGATTTTCAAGATCTATAGCCCTCTCAAAATCTTTTTCAGCTTGATCCTTCTCACCATATAGCATCCAGATATCTCCCCTGATACGATAATCTTCCGGCGTAATCGTCTTAAGCTCATTAAATATGTATCGAATATCCTCTAGAGCTAAAGCCTTGCGATCTTGTTTCATCCGAAGCCTCGCACGCTCTCTATAAGCATTCGGTACCTTAGGGTAGGTCTCGATAAGGTATGTCAAAACCTTCTCAGATGCCATCATATCCCCCTCCTTGTATAGGACTTTTGCTAGAGCTATCCTAGGTAAATACGCCTCATTATTATGCTCTATGATTTTCTCGAGGTCGCTCTTAGATCCCTCTAAAAGCCCCAATTTCATACGCACTCTAGCCCTATTATATCTAGGTATCTCCTTGTTTTCGTCCTGCTGTACCAGATAATCCAAGTCAAGCAGAGCATCATTTAGCTTACCACTATCCTCCAGCAATTGAGCTCGCCTAGATCTCAGATTAGCAATATCAGGCTGCTGACCAATAGCCAGAGATAATTGCGAGATCGCACCTACGGTATCAGCTCTCGCCACCATCAGCTCTGCTAAATTACCTCGTAACATAAAGTTACTATCCGCATCAGGCATCAATGCTAATGCTTGATGTAGCATTATCTCAGCACTATCAGGCTTTTGTTGCTCATAGTACTGGAAGTACTTAGTCACTAGATCTTCGTACTTTCCCTCCTTATCAGATTGAGCTTGTACCGAAAGGGCACATAGGAGCATCACGCCCACATATATAACGACTTTTCTCATCTATATTTTACTTTTACATATCTAATAGCTAAAGATACCAAAACCCTTGGATATCAATGAGACGAACCACTTCGACTAAAGTTAAACTATCTTTCATTCTCACAAGAAATAGAAAAGTCCGTCCATAAGTAAGAAGAAGATGATTTTAGTCCTGTCAAAAACTATAATCTCCTAAGTACTTTTCATCCATCCATTGAGTGCATAGCACGAGGGCAATCTGACAAAATGAGACTTCGTACGACAGACTTCATTTTGCAACCGACACTCATTCCAAACATCACTAATCCTCCAACAAAACAAAGAGCCAAACCTTATTTCCAGCACACAAAAGAGTCAAAATGTACTTACCAATGCGTTACTAACAATCTTAGGCAAATATGATTCTGTAAATTCTCAATATTCAAAATATAATTGTACATTTGAAATGGTTGAACGCACAAACTTATTAAGTTAATAATCTGATGAAGAAATTTTTCAAGTGGGTGGGTATCACTCTATTGGGACTTATAGCCTTATCTATAATCGCTATCATAGTGATAAAAATATTTCAAGAGGACATACGAGCCTATACGCTAGACAGCAGACAAGAGGACTACGCCCTACTCCTACAAGAATCAAAATATGCTCCTGACACTCTAGAGATTCATCCACTCTTCTGCATGGATGATCCTAAGCTAGACTCCGTAAGGATACACTTCCGCTTAGATACCCTTTTTAACGGGACAGAAAGCACCTATGAAAAAGCAATTAAGCTTCAACGTTTTGTATCGGACAACCTCCCTCACGACAATCCACCAACACAGATTCGTGAAAGGAATGCGTTCTCTCTCTGGAACTATGTAAAGGAAACGGGAAATAACATCAATTGCCGCCAGCACTCTATTCTCTATCGAGACATGGCTCTGTCTGTCGGAATTAAGACACGCTTTATAACCTGCAGGCCGTATGATCACGAAGATTCCGACTGTCACGTAGTGAACGAGGTCTGGTTGCCCGAACTCAAGAAATGGGCTATGATTGATTCGGATCAAGACAAAAGAGTCACTAGTGTAGATGGACTACCTCTATCCATTAGAGAGCTTAGAGAATTGATTGTGGCTAATAAGCCCTATCTCATCAATGGGGAATCCAACAAGGGAAAATATTACCACATGTATATGAGCAAAAATACTTACTGGTTTTCCCGCCACGAAATCAGCGTGATGGACGACGAATCGGGTTTAGAGGGTGATATATACGACCAAAATCGCAGGGTATACCTAATCCCTGTCGGCTTCTCAATTGAGCATGAAAAGCTAACGCACCTCAAGGACGCTCTCAAGACAACTGACCCCGACCAATTCTGGAGGTAATTGATCATCACACCATAATATTATTGAGACTTCAGTTAACTCTAGGTGATACTAGAGCAAATTAGTAGTCATCTATGGGCTCCAATTTTTGGTTTAGACAACAACATATTTTCTTAGTATAAAGAAAATATTCGTGACATAGAGAAAAATCTTTCTTTATATATCAAGAAAACGATGAAGTTATAGTTTCGCATGCTTAGCAACTAATCCACTGATGATCAATGATATAAAACGATCAGAAAAAGTGTGCTATAATCAAGATGGAAAAGGATCCTGGAGTGCCTTAACAAATACCTAAAGAGAACATGACCTCTCAAATCAATCGAACACACAATTAATCAAATAAACAAAAAATCCATTATTTATAAAAGAGTAAAACAAAGAATTAGTCCTCAAATCCTTTATTAATTAATGTTAAACCGAGCTAAAGGCATGTGAATTGTGTGTATAAAGTAGATTCATTAATAAAAAAATCCATACATTTGTGCCACTATTGATTAAATGGAACTAAAATCCCAAAGGAGAGAAAAAAAGACTCCATCATTTAGCCCCATTTTTTACTATTACTAAAATAATCATACCTACGCGTTTACACGCGTAGACTCTTGCGAAAGTAGTTATGTCATTAAAAAAAGTGCTTATCACTGTTTTTTTATGTCTAAGCGTATCCTGTTTTTCCAACATTCAGGTAACGCAAGCTCAAACAGTGTCTGAATTGAAGATTTCTGTACTCGATGAGGAGACAGACGATCCTCTTCCCAATGTTATTGTCAAGACCAATGATAAGGTTTATATCACTGATATGAACGGCGTCTGTGTCGTGCCCAATGACCACAAGAATAAGATCGTACTCTCTTTGAAATTATTAGGGTTTAAAGAAATCGTCTCACAAACATTTTCAACGAAAGGTCGCCAGCAGTTGACGATCAAACTCTCACCTGCCTCTGAAATGCTAGATGAAGTTTCCGTCACTGCACAACGAAGACACACCACTTTATTACAACAGGCTGTGGCTATTGATGCTGCTTCACTAGAGAAGAGTGCCTCCGTATCGCTAGCAAAAATGCTAGAGCAAATCCCTGGTGTCAGTACGATTAGTACGGGAGGAACCATCGCCAAACCGGTGATTCAAGGGATGCATAGTAGTCGCATCCTCCTAGTGAACAACGGAGTACGCCTAGAGAGCCAAAGCTGGGGTGACGACCACGCTCCTGAGATTGACCACACTGGAGCTACCATCGTAGAGGTCATTAAGGGTGCTGAAGCTGTTCGCTACGGATATGGAGCGATGGGCGGTGTCGTCATCTTTAACCAAGCTCCACTGCCATACGGGTCTGAAAGGTTTAAGGTGAATGGTAAGGTCAACCTTGGCTACCTCACCAATGGCAGAGGATTTGACTCCTCTGCATCTGTGGAGATGGGCTACAAAAATTTCGGTCTCAGGCTACACGGGATGTACCAGAAGGCTGGAGACTATTCCACCGCTGAATATATTCTTAATAATACGGGATATAACAACATTAGCTTCTCTGGACTTTTGGGGTACAAGAATAAGCATTTCAATGCCACCATCTACGGTAGTATCTACTCTTCACGAAGTGGTATCTACTACGCTAGTAAGATTTCCGACATTGATCAGCTGATCGCCAGATTTGAAGCAGGCCGTCCAGATGAATCCTCCTTCCGTCCATTCTCCTACAAGCTCGAACCTCCCTTCCAGCAGTCTCAACACGTGACCATCAAAGGGGACTTCAAGTACGACATCAACGAAGATCATAACCTCGAGCTCAAAGTTTCTTATCAAGACAATTTGAGACAAGAATTTGAGAACAGAAAGAAGGCTGACCTCAGCTGGATCCCAGTACAGGACCTTATGCTCACCACATTTAATGGAGAGCTTGGATGGGATGGCAAGTGGAATGTTCTGGGAATGGAGACTCAGGCTGGGGTTTCTTGGCTGTACCAATACAACTACAACATCCCAGGAACAAAACAGCCTGCCTTTATCCCTAACTTTACGGCTCTTACCATGGGTGGCTACTTGATACACAAGATTACGTTGGATCGACTGATGCTCTCTGCAGGTATGAGATACGACGTCAGAGCTCAGGCCATAAGCGGATATACCACTATGTCTAGCTATAAATACTATGACGAATTCCGTACCTACCGCAACTTCACGGGGACCTTAGCTGCACACTATCAATTTAACGACAACTTTGATATGCGTACCAATATTGGCTGGTCATGGAGACCACCAGATATCAATGAGTTGTATGCGACAGGGCTTAACCACGGAGCTTATTGGATCGTGGGGAACAAGGATTTGGAATCCGAGCGAGGGTACAAGGCCGTTCTAGGTGGGTCTTATCATAACTCATGGTTATCCATTGATCCTAGTTGCTTCTACCAGCATGTCCAAAACTATATCTACGACAGTATCGGGAAAGGGAATAATCGATTCCACAACCACCCAAGTGGGAAGTATCCTAAGTTCATCTATGAACAGGACGAGGCTCGCTTCTGGGGAGGAGACTTAATCGCCACTGCACAGGTCATGGAGGGACTAAAGGTAAGTGCTAAAGGAGAGTGGATCGTAGCACGAAACCTGACTCAAGACACTTGGCTACCATTTATGCCATCGGATAGATATGGACTTTCATCAAACTATGAGTGGACCTGGGGTGATGACTATTCATGGCATGCAGAAGTCAATCTAGAAGGAAGCTACGTAACAAAACAAAAGAGATTTGATCCCACAAAGGACTTGGTACCAGATTCTCCTCCTGCATACTTTCTTCTCAATGGTTCCGCAGAAGCCACTAAGGATCTGGGACACGGAAAAAGCATTAAAGTAATGCTCCTTGGGGACAATATTCTAAATACCCTGTATAAGGAATATACGGACCGTTTCCGTTTTTACGCACACGCCAGAGGAGCTCAAATCACATTAAAAACCATTTTCAGTTTCTAAGCATATGAAGTTTACGAAAATAATAATCCCATTCATCATTGGATTACTTCTTCTTACCAGCTGTAAGGGGGGCTTTGATGAATTTATGAAAGATTGGGTGGTCGCTCCACCAGCTTCTATAGAACGTAATGTAAAGGGTCATGAACAGATCTTCTATGTGCAGGCTATTTTGCGTATTGCTCAAATGAAAGAAAAGGATGCTCAAAACCCTATGGAAAGGAGATATTGGGCTTACAACAATAGCGGTGAGAAGAAATCGCCCTTCCCCCTGTATCAGGAAATTTCATTTGATAAAAATGATGAGGGGAATATGACCATCACATCCAATCGTAAAGCCTTTGACATTGTGAAAGGTGAAGGTTTATACTACGCTCTAGAGCTAAGGTATTTCGATGCCAATAATCAGCTCATCAACCACCAATTTACGGGCTATTATCCAGATGATGACGACATCGACAACTCGACACTGGCGGTACATCAGCACTTCTTCACCGTACAAAACTATGCACTTAAGCAAGAAAATGAGAAGAAAGAGCCAGAGCGTGGGTACATCCTCGTCTATCCTATGACCTTGGACAGTATTTACTACGATAAATACCTATTCAAAGGGGCTCCTGGGCAGAGAGAATTAGCAACCTTGACCTCCTCAACGAACATCTATGCACCAGTCGATAATTACACATCCAATACGCTTAGATATAACCATGCCTTAGCCCAACGTGCAACAGAAAAGACCTTCACTCAAGGAGCGACTGATCCCTATCAAGTGGATGGTGTCACGTACAGATTATACAAGACCATTGATGCTTTTGACCTGAATGACCTCATCCCAGAAATCTTTAGATATGAGTACCGTGATACAGATCCAATAGAGGGCGAACTTGGGGCTCTCATGACTGGAGCTGACGATTTAGGACGGACCGTGGAGCGTATCAACGTGGGTAATAGGGTCATTCGCCTAAGAAAGGAGAGAAGCCTATTCCCTGGTGCAGACCTTGACCACATGGGATTTAAAGGGATGCTGAAGTTCTATCAATCTAATATTACGTTCCAAATGAGGGTCGCTCTTTGTCACATAGTCACCACAAAGGGAAGCGAAGGGAAATATGATATGCGGGCTAATCCTGGACATGTTCGGAACTATAATGAGATCAATAAGTCTTGGAATAGTTTTGATATTGACTACCCTATCCCATTTAGAGTGATCGCTGATGCAGATGGGGATAAAGATCTATTGATCAAGGATGTGCAGCGGTTTTATCCTAAAGCTAAGGCAGAGGATATCATGGATATGTTCGGAGGCAATCCTGAATACTTCTTACAATTCCCTCACATAACTATGTAAAATAAAAAAGTCACTGACCATGAATAAAATATACAAAATAGGATCTCTCGTATTAATTTCATTGGTACTGCTTACTTCTTGTAAGAAGTTTGTATTCTTTGAAGTACAGGTGGATGAGGACAATAATCCTATTACAAAAAAGAAAATGCCAAAAACAAGTGCGGACCTATATGAGCCACCAATAGTCACAACAGATATCCCTAATCCTGACCCTGATGGTGCTTTTAATGATTGGGCCACTTGTCTTCTATTGATAAAAGAAGGACACTCTCATGGGAGTGGAAAATTACACGGTAATCCGGTACTCTCCAGAGGCATGTGGAGACAGGAGCAATTGGCCATGATTCATAATACCGCCAATGGGATTGAGGTCAAGGTTGACTCAACTTCAACAGTCACCTTCTTTGAAAAAACTCGAGGGATACATGGCCCTGAGGAACTACGAATAGTGGGAGGGAATAAGCTCTGGGCTTTCTGTCTCCGTTTTTTTGACAAGGAAGGTAAGATGATTAATAATGAGATCCTCAAGCAATCCGATCAATACCAAATCTTCTTCACCATTAGCGATCTGGACGACAAAGGTCAGCCATACGATGTGATGGATCTGAGGTACGAAGAGGATGAGGACGGCAATGTAATTACCCCTGTACCATCTGAGTTCTTCAAGAAAAGAGCTTCTTACGAAGCCCGTCGTGAGGCAACACACAAGGTCTTTCACTATACTTATCGTGACACTTGGCAAGAGGAAGATATGTCAGATGGTGTACGCAATCTATTCAATATAAGACTCTTACCACCTCTTGAGAAAACAGACTACGATAAAGCTTCAAATATCTATGACCAAGATAATGTAGGGCTGAAGGGACATATCCGATTCTATTACAATGATGGATACGTCGACCCTAAAACATGGCCACTAAAGTTGAGCCAAGGTTATGGGTTTACGAGGACCACTAACTTACTGCCTAAATTTTATTTGGCCATCAGAGTTCTGAAATGTCCGAAGGGAAAGAAAGCGGTCATCGACCCTAAAGCCTATAATGAAGGTGTAGATCCAGATGAGCGTATCTCTCCGATAAGCAAGAGGATTTGTGCTCCATTTGATAAGCCTGATGAGCGCTCTGAGTGGACTGAAGTTATCAGAATGAACATTCCAATCAGGATGTATTGTAATACCGATGATTCCAACCCAACAAACATTGATGCATACGAACCTTACTACTTCCAAATATCTCGAGAAATAGGATTATCCCCTGAAGAAGGGTTCGAAGCAATAAAAAACGTTGACCCTTATGATACAGCGGGATGGGTCCCAGACTTTTTCCTCTAAATAAGGCCACATATAATGATTTACAAAAATGTATTTAAATGAATCTTATTTAATTTAATTCCCAATTAAGTTATGAACAAAAATTTAAAGAACGGACTACTCTTAGTAGTCATCACAATGTTAGCCTTAACAGGCTGCAAGAAAGGTGAAGCTCCAATCGGTGGCGGTGCTAACCATGGTGGACAATCAGAAAAAAAAGATGTACCTCAACCTCCAAAAGAACTAGACCACCTCATCTTCGAGGAAATATTCTATGTGGGGACTTACCAAGAAAAATATAAAGTTGGTCGTATGACTGAAGCGGATCATTATATCAAAATTAATAATCCTACGAAAGAGACAATATACCTTGATGGGTTGGCCTTAGTTGAAGGTGCATTCAATCCGACTAACCCACTGAATATCCCAAAAGAAGAGGATCATATCAAAACGCACATCGCTACATCTAAGCTAATTAAGTTCCCTGGATCAGGAAAGGAGTATCCTCTAGAGCCAGGCAAAAGTGTAGTGCTTGCAAATGCTGCCATTAATACAATTGAGGCAAACGAAGGGGAAGGGTCACTAGATCTAACAAACGCAGACTTCGAGATTTATACCCCTAAACAGATTGAAGACGACTTATGGCTGGAAGAAAATCCCAAAGTGCCTAACATGGAGATGATCTATTATGATGTTCAGGGTTTTGACCTATATGAACCGCTTGGATTTTCTATGGCAAAAGGACACGGTGTAATCGCATTGGTCAAACTAGGTGTAACAATAGAGGAGCTGAAAAATGAATCTTACATCTGGGACTATCGTTT